>NZ_JBHWPL010000001.1:0-2511 GCF_043424875.1 Trueperella sp.
GGCGCCCGCCGGGGACTCGAACCCCGGTGCTTTCCAATCGGGCCGCGCCACCGCCGAAACGGAGACGACTTTCGAAAACCAACGGGCCGTATCCTGGGCCCATGGAGGAAAAGTGATCACCGACGTTGCATCCCTGTCGATTTCCGCGCTCGGCCTTGTGATTGCCTTCATTGCGCTCTTCGTAGCGCTGCAGCAGCTGCGCCACGATGAAACAGCCAACGGCGGACGAGGAATGAAGCTCACCCTCCACGAAGTTGGTTATCCCGAGAAGATCCCCAATCACGTTGTTCCCGTGGTCCCCATCGATTTCGCGATTCGAGTGGCCGGCCCCGCGCAGTTCTTCGAGGTTCTGCCCTGTACCTGGGCTGACGAAGGTGCACCGATCGTCAATGGCGAACCGATCTCGAGGCTGACCTGCGATGATGATCCGGTTGAAGTGCGCGTTTACGTCACACATCCGATTCCCCCGAACTTCCATTTCGGGGTTCTGTGGCGCGAGCCGTATCGAGGAGGCCTACAAACGGGAGGGCTCCGGACGACGATTTCGGGCGAGCAGCTCCACTCCTGGCGTTACTTTCCCCGCCCGGTTGCGCGGATTCGTCGCCGACAAGGCCGGTGGGTTCCACAGCCAGATGAAAAAGAACTATTCGGCCCCGCGTCACCTTCGGGGAAGAACTAGGTGTCAGCTCCAGGAGAGCGACGCGCTGCTGCAGTTCTCGTAGCCGGGCCAGGCTGATCACGGCCGCAACGGCCAAGACAACAAGCCCAATCGCATTGACCATCACGACCGACTCCTCTTTGACTGATCCGACTCCTCGACGTCGTCGTCCAACAACGAGGCGACGGTGTGCTTGATGATCAGCGCGTCGAGCTCGTCGCCCGGCATGTGCCGGATATCCGAGATGCCCTCGCCCTGGAGCTCGTCGACGATGCAGCGGACGTAGACGCGCTCGGACCAGTCCTCGACGAGCTGCGATGCGCGGCGGCGAACCTGGGTCATGAGCCACGGGTCGGCGGTCATCACGCCACCTCCGTCTGCGAACCAGTGCCAGGCAACTCGGGGTCAATGCGCTCAAGGCCAAGTTTCTTCCGGATGAAATTGATGCCCGACGGCTGCACATACGTCGTGTACGAGCATCCGAGGTCGCCGTTCTTCTTCTCGTATTCGTGCGGGATGACCTCGAAGTGATGCAGGTACTGCTGGTACGGGGTGTTGCGACGGCTGCCGGAGGCAATGAACACTCCCCCATTGCGCAGTTCTCGGAACAGCCGGTTCTGGCCCATTCCCAGCATCTGAGCGACGGCGCCGACCGAGTACTTCCCGGTGGCGTCGAGGAAGGAGTCGTAGGCCTCGGCCTTCGGTTCAAGCTCCTTGTTCTTCGCCTCGAGCTGCAGGCGTTCGGTCTCCGCGTTCATCGCGATCTGGATGAGCTCCATCCGCGTGATCGACGCTCCGTCGATCACCGGCGCCGCGAGTCGCTTCTCCATCTCGGTGAAGGCGTGGATGAGGGCCTTCTTGAACTCGATGACGACGGCGTTGTTGCGGAACAGGGTCATCGCGAACATCGCGTGCTCCCGATTGAGCACCGCGATCTCACGACTCTGCGTTCCTCCCGCCGTCTCAAAGGGTCGGATTTCAAATCCGACCCTTCCGAAGTCCTCGAAGTCGGTCAGGTTCGTGCGGATGAGCTTCATCACGCTGGCGTGCTGCAGCCCGGTGCCATTCGCGATGACCTCCGTGGTCGTCGTAGGCATGCCGTCGGCATTGGTATGGACGAGCTCGTACATCACGCGGCCCCCGCTTCGTGCTTTGCGACGCCCGGCGCGGCTTCGTCTTCATCGGCCCACATGATTGCGATGGGCGGGACGCCGAGTGCGGCGGCAACGGCGCGGAGGTGCTTGCGGTTGAGGTTTCGACGGCCCGCTTCGATGTTGGCGAGGGTGGGGCGGGCCATGCCGACGCGGGTTGCAAGCTGGTCGATGGTGGCGCCGGTGTATTCGCGGAGGGCCTTAATGGTTGCGCCCACCCGCTGACGCTCCTGCGCCACATGGTCAATGTTGTCCATGGTTTCTCCTTGTTTCGCTCTCTTGCGGCAACCGTAGCGCAACCAAGCGAAACTACGCAAGGACAACAAGTGAAACAGGGTGAAATTCTCCGCTTCGCACAGGTCAGGCGAAACTGCCACGACGGTAATTACTTGCGTGGGTTTCACGCGAAATGCGCGTTTATTGCACTTTCTTTCCCCTGGTGTTTCATCGTGTTTCCTGCCACTCTGGAGGCATGAGAGTCGGAGAAAGAGTCGTTGAGCGTCGAACCGCGCTGGGAATGAACCAGCGTGACCTAGCGCGGGCAGCCGACGTGACTGCCACAACGGTGCGCTCGCTCGAACAAGATCGTCGCTGGCCCCAGGATGTGAACCGGGCGAAGATCGAGCAGGCCCTCGGCTGGGCGCCCGGCTCCCTCGAGGCGATTCGCGACGGCGGCGAGCCCACCACTGTGGTCGATGACAG
>NZ_JBHWPL010000002.1:0-11872 GCF_043424875.1 Trueperella sp.
ATATACGGCACTCATTGGGTGTTAGGCAATCCTTCGGTAACGGGTATAGTGAAGCGGTGTCGCATGTGCGGCCCAGTACCACATCGGTACACATATGCTCGGTTCGCACGGCCGAGCAAGCGACGGCCATCCGGCCGGCATATGGAGGACTGTCTTGTTTAAAGCACTAGTATCAGCATTCCGGACTCCGGATCTGAGACGTAAGCTTCTGTTCACCATGCTCATCATGGCGATCTACCGTCTGGGAACCTACCTGCCAGCTCCGTTCGTGTCTTACTCGAACGTGAAGCAGTGTCTGGACCAGCAGGGCGGGGCCGATCTGCTGACGATGATGAACATGTTCTCGGGCGGAGCGCTCTTACAGCTGTCCGTGTTCGCGCTCGGAATCATGCCCTACATTACGTCGTCGATTATTGTGCAGCTCATGCGCGTGGTCATCCCGCGATTTGAGGAGCTCCACAAGGAAGGCCAGAGCGGTCAGGCAAAGCTCACCGAGTACACGCGTTACCTCACGATCTTCTTGGCCGTCCTCCAGGCCTCGGTCATGGTGTCCATTGCCAACTCGCAGCTCTTCCCGCTGTGTAATCTCGATCCGATCCCGAACGCCTCGCCGTGGAAGTACCTCATCACGATTCTTACCGTCACGGCAGGTACCGCACTTGTCATGTGGCTCGGTGAGCAAATCACCGAGCGCGGCGTCGGCAACGGCATGTCGCTCCTGATCTTCACCGGTATCGCGGCGTCCTTCCCAGCAATGCTGACGAACGTCTACCAGTCCGATGGTGGCGTCAGCCGCCTCCTGATCGTCCTCGCGATGTTCCTGGCGATCACGCTCGTCGTCGTGTTCGTCGAGCAGTCTCAGCGCCGCATCCCCGTGCAGTACGCCAAGCGCGTGGTTGGCCGCCGGACCTACGGTGGCACCTCCACTTACATCCCGATCAAGATCAACATGGCGAACGTGATCCCCGTGATCTTCGCATCCTCGATCCTCGCGCTGCCGCAGATGCTCACGCAGTTCGGCGATCCGAACGCGGGATGGGTGCAGTGGCTCTCGCTGAACTTCGCACCGACGTCGGGTTGGTACCTGCTCGCCTACGCGCTGCTCATCATCTTCTTCGCGTTCTTCTACACGTCGATTACCTTCAACCCGGAGGAGATCGCGGACAACATGAAGCGCTACGGCGGCTTCGTGCCGGGCATCCGCGCCGGCCAGCCCACCGCCGACTACCTGCGCTACGTCATCAACCGCATCAACTGGGTTGGTGCCCTCTACCTTGCAACCATCGCCCTGATCCCGCAGATCGTCTTCAACGCTATGGGCATTCAGTCCATGGCCTTCGGCGGAACGTCGATTATCATTTTGGTAGGCGTCGGCCTTCAGACGGTGAAGGATATTGACGCTCAGCTACAGCAGCGTCATTATGAAGGGTTCCTGCGATGAAATACCGTTTGCTTATCGTCGGTCCGCCCGGTGCCGGCAAGGGTACGCAGGCGAAGAACGTGTCGGAAGATCTGGGCATTACGTGGATCTCCTCGGGTGAGCTTTTCCGAGAGACGATCCGATCGGGCTCGGACATGGGCAACATGATCGCGTCCTACATCGACAACGGCGATCTCGTCCCAGACGAGGTGACCGATGCGATGATCGAGGACCACCTCGACGCGATTGATCCCAAGAACGGCTTTCTCCTCGACGGCTACCCGCGCACACTCGATCAGGTCTACGCGCTTGACCGCATGCTCGAGGCACATGACTCGCCTCTTGACGCGGTGATTCAGCTTGAGATCCCCGACGAGGAAATCGTCGGGCGCCTGCTCAGCCGCGCGCAGAAGGAAGGCCGCAAGGACGACACGGAGGACGTCATTCGTCACCGCATCGCCGTCTACCACGAGAAGACTGCGCCGCTACTCGACGTCTATCGCGACCGCGGTCTGCTCGTCGGCATCGACGGCCTTGGCACGATTGGTGAGGTGCGCGAGCGCCTCGTCGAGAAGGTCAAGGGGTTCCTCCTTGGCGCCGAGGTCGCTGAGTGATCGAATACAAGTCACCGGATCAGATTCGGCTCATGCGCCGCGCTGGTCTCGTGGTTGCGGACATCCATGATGCCCTGCGCGAGAATATCGCTGCCGGAATGACCACCAAGGACCTCGATGCCATCGCGCTTGAGGTTCTCGAGTCCGCCGGCGCAACCTCCAATTTCTACGGCTACTACGGCTACCCAGGGCAGATCTGCACGTCCGTCAACGACGTCGTTGTGCACGGCATTCCTGGCGAACGCGAGTTGCAGCCGGGGGACTTGGTCTCGCTCGACTGCGGCGCTGTCCTCGACGGCTGGCACGGCGATGCCGCGTTTACCGTGGTGCTGCCCGGGGGAGATGAGGCCGTGCGCGCCGAGCGCGAGCGGCTCTCCAAGATCACGCGGGAATCGATGTGGGTCGGTATTGCCGCGATGGCGAACGGCAAGCGCGTGAACGACATCGGCTCGGCGATCGACGACTTTATTACCGAGTTGCCCGAGGATAAGCAGCCGGACATCCTGCGCGACTACGTCGGCCACGGCATCGGCAGCTCGATGCATCAGGAGCCGGACGTGCTGAATTATCGCGTGCGCGGCCGTAGTCCGAAGCTGAAGAACGGCATGGTGCTGTGCATCGAGCCGATGCTCGCGGCCGGCGACCAGGCCACGAAAGTTCTGGATGACGATTGGACGGTCGTCACTACTGATGGCTCGGACTCCGCGCATTGGGAGCACATGGTTGCCAAGCATTCGCAGGGGATCTGGGTCTTGACCGCCCGCGACGGCGGCGCCGAGGGGCTTGCGCCGTTCGGTATTACGCCCGTCCCGCTATAAATCTTCTCTGCTGAACCGAGCGCGGGCCATCCACAAACCGATGAGGATGACTGCGATTCCGGTCCCCATCGCCCACCACGGTTCTATCGGCCCAGTCACGATCGCCGTCGACATCGGGAAGAGGCCGACGAAGCTGTAATCAGCAAGCGCGGGTATCGCGCTGAGGATCCCGCCGGCGAGCACGCCGACCACGGGAATGACGATGGCCGCGATGGTAGATGACGCGAGCACGCCGCCGAGTGCCCCGATCGTTGCCCACACCACCGCGCTAAGTGCCCACAGCCCGAGGCTGCCTGCGAGCCGGGCCCACTCGACGTCCGCGTAAAGCGCCTGCGTGATGAGCGCGACCGCCGCAGATCCCAAAGCGGCGATGGCGAGCGTCAGCGCGGTGGGGATGAGCCATGACACGTGAAGGAGGGCCGTGCGCGTCAACGGCTTGGTCAGCAGTCCGGTGGCCTCCCCGTTCCGTCGGAGCGTGAACGTCGTGTATCCAGCCCAGATTGCCACGACGAGCAGCACGATTTGATTGAGGTTGCTCATCCACTGCTGCCACGTCGTGATCGTGCTGGGTTCGCCGAGCACGCCCTCGAGTTCCATGCCGGTGGCTGCGCTGAGCAGTTGAGCTCCCCAGCGGCCCGTGACGATCGCAATGACGGCGAGGGCGCCGATCCCGAGGATCACGGTGACCAGCCCCCTGTTCCGGTACAGGCTGATTAGCTTCCACGTTGCAAAGCGCGCACTCATCGTGCCCCCGTCATCTCGAGGAAGAGTGCTTCGAGCGACTCGGTTCTGATTTCCTCGTAGGACAGGCCGTGCTCGTCGCAGTAGGCCTTGATTTCTTGCCGCTGCGTAAGAGCAGGCGATTTCACGACGACGTCGACGCCCGCGGCGCTTCGACGCGCGAATTCCGCCTTGGTCGCCGAGGCAAGCACCCGTCCGTCGTCGAGCATGACGATGTGATCGCACACCCTGTCAATATCTTCGATGCGATGGGTGGAGAAGATGATCGCGATTGAGGTGGACAGTGTTGAAATGAGGTCGAGAATGTCCGCGCGCCCTGCAGGGTCGAGCGCGCTTGTGGGCTCATCAAGAACGAGGATTGCGGGAGTGCCAACGAGGGCCCTCCCGAGCGCGAGACGCTGACGCATGCCGCGAGACCATCCGCCAACCCGACCACGAGCGTTGGCAAGGCCTACGATGCGCAGGATCGCAGACGCGCGTTCGCGGGCGTCGGCCGAATCAAGGCCAAGGAGGAAGCCTTCGGCAACTAACACGTCGCGTCCTGTCATCCACGAGTCGAATGCTGGCACGTCGGGGCAGTAGCCGATGTGCATGCGAGCTGACGGCCCCGGTTTCTCGCCTAGAACCGACACGGTTCCCGAATCGGCGTGGACGAGGCTGAGCAGAACTTTGATGAGCGTCGTTTTCCCCGCTCCGTTGGGTCCAAGAATCCCCACGGCTCCTCGAGCGCCGATGTCGAGGCTGACGCGGTCGAGAGCGCGGGTGTTGCCATAGCTTTTCGACACGTCGGTGAACTCCACTGACGTCTCGGTGGTCGCCGTCGGGAAGGCTTCGAGGAACGATGCGAGAGCGGACGGGTCGTACGCTGTGCGGTCGGCGGCGTCGGTGGTCTCGAGTTCGGCACGGCGCTGGGGGAGCAGGACGAAGATGCCAATGAGCGCGCCTACCAACTGCCCAAGGACGATCACAAAAAGTGACACGTAGTCTTTGCGCTCTTGGCCCCGAAAAAGTCGTAGCCATGCCACCGCTCCATAGACCTGGAGCGCAATTTGGCTCACGACCAGCGCGCCGATCAGCAGGCGCGCGGCGAGCGGCAGCTCAGACATTGGCCCTGTCCTGACTGGAATGGTCGACGACGTTCTCGAGGCCGGCCTTGATCGCGCGCGTGACGATGCCGAGCGGCGCGCCAAAGAGCACCAGCGGCTGTGCCACCTTGAGAGCCGTCGTGAGCCAGCCCGATGTGGCCAGAGATTCGAGCACTTTCAGGCCCACGGCCGCGTTGACTCCCGTGGCAATGGATCCCGTGATGAGCTTGTCCGAACGCTGTGTGCGCGTGGCGGCGAAGCCGGTCACGGCTGCCACGCCAATCACGTCAGCTACTGCGCTGCCACGATCGCTGTCACGATCCTGTCGGGTGGCTGCAAGGATTGAGCCGCCGATCGCGAGCCCTGCGGTGGCAGCTAACGCTGCCCGCATGCCTTGGGCGAACTGAGGGGGAATGGCGCCGAGAACGTCGTCGTCGAAATCGTCTGGTCGAATCCAGCCGAGCTTGACCGCGACCGCGCCGAGGTTAATATCCCAGCCGATGCCGATGGCGCGGGGGACGAAAATGCGGGGGTCGGCTGGATCCCACCAGCGCTCGCGGGCGTCAGGATCGGTGGCAAGGCCGTCGGTGTTGAAAATCCGTGTCATGAGGTCTCCTCGTCGAGGATTGAGTTAAGGGCGGTCTGCAGTTCTCGCCATTCGGCGGCAAGTGCCACGAGTTGCGCGCGGCCGCTTGCGGTGAACGAGTAGTACTTACGCGGGGGACCGGCGGGTGATTCCTCCCAGCGGGTGGCGAGGTGGCCGGCCTTGGCGAGGCGCTTGAGAATGGGATAGATCGTGCCGGAGGTGGCATCGAGGCCGGGGTAGTGGGCAAGCGCCTCCACGAGTTCGCCGCCGTAGTAATCGCGACGAGATACGAGCGAGAGGATCGCCAGTTCGACTGTTCCTTTGCGCATCTGCGACGACGATAGCCCGTCTTTCATGAGTGCCCGCCTTCCGGTTCGACTGGGAGAGTATCTAAGCTCTGCCCACTACTATGGTATGCACACTAGTGGGCGGTGCGCAAGACTAAACGAGATCCGCGCGTGACGCGATGCACCACAATCGCCCTTTAAATCCTTGTGATCTTTCCCGTAAACTAGAGCGTTGGTGCCCGTTGGGTACCCGTCGAAAGAACCCTTTCGATGTAGATGAATGAAGTTAGCGGGGGACATGGCGAAAGAAGGCGTCATCGAAGTAGAAGGCACGGTCTCTGAGGCCTTGCCGAATGCAATGTTTCGTGTCGAGTTGGAAAACGGGCACGTCGTGCTCGCGCATATCTCTGGCAAGATGCGTCAGCACTACATCAGGATCCTTCCGGAAGACCGCGTCGTCGTAGAGCTCACGCCCTACGATCTCAGTCGCGGCCGGATCGTATATCGCTACAAGTAATCCGCAATCGACCGCCGGAAATCCCGGCATAGGAAGCACCATAAATGAAGGTCAAGCCTAGCGTTAAGAGGATCTGCGATAACTGCAAGGTCATCCGTCGCAGCGGTCGTGTCATGGTTATCTGCGATAACCCCAGGCACAAGCAGCGTCAGGGTTAAACCTGCCAGATCCGTCAGCACATGCTGACAACGGGGTAACTCCCGTGACAATTGCATTATCAGCGGCAACGCAACCCTCAGTCCGGAGGCTGAGGCCCATCTGGGAGATAATGCTCCACACCTTCGGAATAAGACAATAGGGAGCCAATCATGGCACGTCTTTCTGGCGTTGATCTCCCGCGCGACAAGCGCGTCGAGGTTGCGCTCACATATATTTTCGGCATTGGTCGTACCCGTGCCCAGGAATCGCTGGAGGCCACCGGTGTAAACCCGGATACGCGCGTCCGCGATCTGACTGAGGACGATCTGGTCAAGCTCAAGAACCACATCGACGATAACTACAAGGTCGAAGGTGATCTCCGCCGTGAGGTCCAGGCCGACATTCGTCGCAAGGTTGAGATCGGCAGCTACCAGGGTCTGCGCCACCGTCGTGGCCTGCCCGTGCACGGTCAGCGTACGAAGACGAACGCACGTACCCGCAAGGGTCCGAAGCGCACCGTCGCAGGTAAGAAGAAGGCCTAGTAGGCCCGGGCAGATCAGGAGTTTTATACATGCCACCCAAGACACAGTCGCGTCGCCCGCGCCGTACCGCGCGTAAGAACGTCCTCAACGGACAGGCGCATATCAAGTCCACGTTTAACAACACGATCGTTTCCATCACCGACGCCAAGGGCGAGGTCATCGCACAGGCTTCGGCCGGCATGGTCGGCTTCAAGGGTTCGCGTAAGTCGACCCCCTACGCCGCTCAGCTCGCCGCAGAGAACGCTGCACGCCGCGCGATGGATCAGGGCCTGAAGAAGGTCGACGTTTTCGTGAAGGGCCCCGGCTCGGGCCGCGAGACTGCGATTCGTTCGCTGACCGCATCCGGCCTCGAGGTTACCTCGATTTCCGATGTGACCCCGCAGCCCCACAACGGTACCCGTCCGCCCAAGCGTCGTCGCGTTTGATCCACAGCCGGCCACCCTCGCGCCCTAAGCGCACGCAATGGCCGGCACCGCAGCGCCGAGTCCTCTCGGCACTGCACGGGGATGATCCCCACCAGAAGAATTTTCCTGGGTGTCATATAGCGGGCACCCGATGAAAGGACATCACCAGTGATCATTGAACAGCGGCCTACGTTGACGGAAGACCAGCTTTCCGACACACGTTCACGCTTCACGCTCGATCCGCTCGAGCCCGGCTTCGGCTACACGCTCGGCAATTCGCTGCGCCGTACCCTGCTCTCCTCGATTCCGGGAGCAGCAGTGACCTCGGTACACATCGACGGCGTGCTCCACGAGTTCTCGACGATCCCCGGCTGCAAGGAAGACGTTGCCGAGATTATCTTGAACCTCAAGGAGCTCGTTGTGACCTCCGAGCATGACGAACCCGTCCTCATGTACCTGCGCAAGCAGGGCCCGGGCGAGGTTCTTGCTTCGGATATCACGCCGCCGGCCGGCGTCGAGATTCACAACCCGGACCTCGTGATCGCCACGCTCAACGACAAGGGCAAGATCGAGGTTGACCTGACCGTCGAGCGCGGCCGTGGATACGTCTCCGCTGCGCAGAACAACTCGCCGGACTACGAGATTGGCCGGATCCCGATCGATTCGATCTACTCGCCGGTTACGAAGGTTTCCTACAAGGTCGAGGCCACCCGTGTTGGCCAGCGCACCGACTTCGACAAGCTGATCGTCGACGTCGAAACCAAGCCGTCTACCGCCCCGCGCGATGCGTTCGCATCCGCAGGCAAGACCCTCGTGGAGCTCTTCGGTCTGACCGCCGAGCTCAACGAGGAAGTGGAGGGCCTGGAGCTCAAGGAAGCCCCGGTTGTCGAGCAGCAGTCCTCGGATCTGCAGCGTCCCATTACGATCCTCAACCTTCCCGCACGTTCGCAAAACTGCCTGCAGCGCGAAGGTATCCACACGATCGGTGAACTTGTTATGCGTTCTGAGGCAGACCTCCTCGACATTCGCAACTTTGGCGCGAAGTCGATCGAGGACGTCAAGGATGAGCTCGCAAAGCTCGACCTTCGCCTGAAGGATTCGCCCGCAGGCTACATGTCCGGCTTCGGTGACGACGCCTACGGCATGCAGTTCAGCGACGACGCATAAGTTTGGATGTGCCCCACCCGATCGGCACGGTCGGGGACGGCCGGTGGCAACGGTGAGAGCCGAAGCCGCGAAGAAAGTTAGGAGAAATCATGCCCAAGCCCTCAAAGGGTCCGCGTCTCGGAGGCAGCCCGGCCAACGAGCGCAAGATTATTGCCAACCTGTGCAAGTCGCTCATCGAGAACGAATCGGTTGTGACCACGGAAGCACGCGCCCGCCGCGTGCGCCCGCACATGGAAAAGCTCATCACGAAGGCGAAGAAGGGCGACACCTACAACCGTCGCCTGGCCCTCAAGGTCCTCGGCGACCGCGAGTCGGCCTACATCCTCTTCGAGGAGCTCGCCCCGAAGTTTGCTGAGCGCAACGGTGGCTACACCCGCATCACCAAGCTTCCACACCGCAAGGGTGACAACGCTCCGATGGCCATGATCGAGCTCGTTCTTGAGCCGGTCTCGCCGAAGCAGGCCGTTGTCAAGGAAGCCGAGAAGGCTGCGCAGAAGGCTGCCGCTGCCGAGATGCCGGAGACGACCGAAAACGCTGAGGAAGCTCAGACGGATGAGGAAGCGGTGGAGAACGTCGAGGACGTTGAGTCGACTGATTCCGCAGACTCGGCCGAGTCCGCTGACTCGCCGGAAAGTGCTGACTCGCCGGAAAGCGCAGATTCGCCGGAGAGCGCTGACTCCGCAGACGAGGCCGACGAGAAGTAATTCTCGCTAGCAGTGTTCTGCTAGCACGTAATGCTAAGGGCCCGGTTTCCCGCAGGGAGCCGGGCCCTTTGCTGTGCGCATTGTGGTGCAGTGGTCTGGTAAGGCGCCGGTCATGTACCACTGGAGAGGGAGGGGCGCTCCCACGAGCAGGAGCATAATGAGCAATATGAAATCTCATCTCATGCTGCTCACCGCGTTCGCCCTCATTCTGGCGGGGTGTGGTTCGGCAGAGAGACCGCCGGAGGCCACTCCCAGCACCCAGACGACCGCGGCCACCGCTGAGCCGAGCGATGGGCCGCGAGCTGATTCCGGCCGACGCATCGCCTCCCCGGACTCCCGCCTCAACGAGGATGGAACCTCGGTTATTACGAGCGTCGATTTCGGCAACGTGGAGGTCGATGGGTACGTGGCACCCGCACGCGGAACTCTCATCACGCCGACTATGACTCACGGACCTGTGCCTCTCATCGTGGTCAACCATTTGCGTGCACCGAACTGCTCTGACGGCACGTACGCCTGGCCGTGCCCGGAGGGAACCGAGGAGATTCGCTTTGACGGTGGCATGGAGTACCTCGGCGAAAACCTTGCACGAGAGGGATACGCGACCCTCATCCCGGACCTCACGCCGCTGTGGGTGAGCGAGGACGTCAGCGATCCATATAGTCAAGCGGACTTGGCATACCAGATCGTGGGCGCGCTCCACAGCCCGCTGGGCTCGGACGTCCAGGGCGCGAGTCAGTTCTACGGAATGGATTTGGAGGGCGTGATTGACCTCGAGAGCGTCGGAATCATCGCGCACTCGCGCGCGGCGTTGACCGTCCCGTCGACAATAGAGATCTTCTATCCAGACCACGTCATCTCCGTGCTGGAATACGGGGCGGAGGCCGACCTTGAGGGCGCCTTCGATCCGCCCGCGTCCGACATCGCTACCCTGTTCGTCAGCGGCGACGAGGACGGCGTCGTCGGCAACGCGTCGAATCTGTGGCTTGCCGAGCGCATTCAAGAACCGCGCACCACGGCACTCGTTTCCATGCAGGTTCCTGGCTACGGGAACATGTTCATCAACAGAGAGCTGCAAAGTCCCGAGGTTGATGACAGGGAGGCGTGCGCTGAGGCGGAGTGCCCGAGCGCGGCCGATCACGAAGCCCTCCTTGCGGCGGTGGCAACCGATTGGTTCAATGCCACCATCTTGGGGGCCGAGACCGAGATTCCCCTCGACGCTCACGATCCGATTCCGCAGCAGTACGCCGGGATGGACGTGCGCTGGCTCGTTGCGACCCACGGTCGGGATGTGACAGCCGTGCCGCTCACGTCATTTACCGCAGTCGATGGCCACGAGGCCGAGCTGTGCAGGCACGCGGCCGATCCTGGGCAGCCGGCTTGCCCTGAACCCGAGGAGGGCACGATCACGACGACGAGCGAGCTGCTGCATTTGACAGGCGCCAGTGCCGACGTGGAGATCGAGAACCCGCTGCAGCTCGCCGTCCACGTGCTGCCATTCTCGGGCAGCGCCTCGCAACTGACCGTGACGCTTCATCTAGCAAGCGGGAAGACCCACGCGGTGACATTCGATACGGCGCTCGCGAGCAGCAACGGCGAGCACCTGACGATCCGAACACCGCTCCCCCTAGAGGTGCGATACGAGACGATCGTGGGCGTCGAGCTGGAGTCGGGCTCGCAGCCCGTCGAGGTGCGGGGAGTTGAGTTCCTGCACGCGGAGGACTGAAATCGTGCGTCCCTAGACGAATATATTGAAGCTAGGAACGCGCCTGGGGAATGCCCGGTTAGTGAGGATTCGTCCAATTAGATACGAAATCGTTGAGCATTTTCTGGCAAGTTTTATGCACAATTGAGTAAATCCACCTTCCATTATCGCGCCATAGTTGTGCCAAGCACACAGGATGCCTAAAGATTCAAAGACGAAAATGGAGGATGTGCTATGTCGAAGAAGGTTGTCGTCATTGGTGCAGGATTTGCCGGATTGGTAGCTGCTCGCGAGTTGCAAATGGCCGGCGTGGATTACGTCATTCTCGAAGCGAAGGACCGTGTTGGCGGTCGCGCGTGGACGGAAGATCGCATGGGACGCCCACTAGAGCTGGGAGCCACATGGGTGCACTGGTTCCAAGCGCACGCGTGGACTGAAGTCATGCGTTACGGTCAGCGTCTCGAAATTGAAGCCTCACCGGTTGGCAATGATGCCCACTGGGTCACTGAGGGCAAGGTCGTGAGGGGAACCGAACAGGATCTCGATGACAAGCTCGCTACCGCGATCGAGGCCACGTTTGAGGGTAACGAAGACATGTTCCCCAACCCATACGATCCGCTCTGGATTCTCTCCGATGATTACGATGGACCGGAAGAGTTGCGTGAGCGCTTCAAGGAACTCGACCAGAAGAACGCAATCGATGTCGTTCGCGAACTCGGTTTCGATCAGGAGACCATCGACCTCGTCGATGCTTTCTGGTCTGCTGGTTACATCGGCGATCCGTACACGGGCTCGGCGCTGATGGCTCAGCAGTGGGGTGCGCTCTCGGACAACCGCTACCGCGTGATGGAAGACATCACTCTCAAGTGGAAGCTGAAGAACGGCATGCGTTCGCTCTATAACGGTATGCGTGAGGATCTCACCGGCGAGGTTCGCCTCGAGACACCCGTTGCGAAGATCGAGCACCACGACGACGGCGCAACCGTCACCACAGTCGACGGCGAGATTATTGAGGCCGACGCCGTCATTTGTACAGTTCCGGTTGGCGCACTCCAGAACATTGATTTCGTGCCGGCCCTATCGGAGCCGATCCAGAAGGTCGTCAACGACAAGTGGAATGCCACCGGTGCCAAGATCTGGATCA
>NZ_JBHWPL010000003.1:0-10389 GCF_043424875.1 Trueperella sp.
GCTTGGTCTGCGAGCGACCTCGTGAAGACAGCAGCATTCTTAGATGTGCCACTTTCGGAGCTTCTGCCCGAAGAAACGGTAGAAATGGCGAAAGCCCCGGAACCTGATGGTTCCGAGGCTTCGCCTTTAGTGGCGGGGGCAGGATTTGAACCTACGACCTCCGGGTTATGAGCCCGGCGAGCTACCGAACTGCTCCACCCCGCGTCGGTATGTACAACCTTAGGGAGGGTTGCGCGGATTATCAAGATTCTTCGCGGTGCGCTTTCTCACCATCGGCATTGTCGGATTTATCGAGCAGCTCACAGACAGACCCGTCGCGTTTTGCTATGGTAAACGGTGTTCGCTTGAGAGAAACGGTTGATGTGAAGGCGTTTTCGCACTTGGCGTCTCTACTCCCCCAGAAGAATGATCTGGACGAAGTCAAGAGACATTGGAAAGGTGACATCCTCGCGGGGATCACCACTGGAATTGTTGCACTCCCACTTGCACTTGCGTTCGGCGCGGCGTCCGGCGTCGGAGCTGCGGCGGGTCTCATCACGGCGATAGTCGCCGGAATCGTGGGAGCGATCTTTGGTGGATCCCGCTTCCAAATCTCTGGACCGACGGGCGCAATGGTTGTCATCCTCGCCCCGCTCGTAGCTGAGCATGGCATGATCGCTGTTCCCACGCTGTCCATCATGGCCGCCTTCCTCCTCTTCGGCGGCGCGATTCTTGGCCTTGGCCGCATCATCGCGCTCATCCCCTGGCCCGTCATCGAGGGCTTCACCCTGGGCATCGCGCTCATTCTGTTCCTCCAACAGGTGCCAAATGCACTCGGCGTCGAGGCCGAGACCGGAGGGAACACCCTCGTCACCGGCGTGCGAACCATGATTGAGGCGCCCTATCCGGAGGCGCTTATCCCGCTCGCGGTCGCGCTGGGAACAGTGGCGCTCATTATCCTGTTTGACAAGATCCATCCCTCGTTTCCCGGTTCCCTCGTCGCGCTTGCCGTGGTCACCGTCGTCGTGATCGCCACGAACACGACCGTCCCGCTCATCGGCGAGATCCCAGACTCCCTACCGGCGCCGGTCCTGCCCGCGGTCTCACCGGATCTCTTCGTCGCCCTGGTGCCCGGCGCCATCTCCGTGGCGTTCCTCGCGGGCATCGAATCTCTGCTCTCGGCTCGCGTGGCCTCGGGCATGGTCGAGGGCGGCAGCTACCATCCCGACCGCGAGCTGTTTGGCCAGGGCGCCGCGAACTTCGCTGCGGGCATTTTCGGTGGCATGCCGGCCACTGGCGCGATCGTTCGGACGGCCGTCAACATCCGATCCGGCGGCCGATCGAGGTTGTCGCCGGTCGTTCACTCGATACTGCTCCTGATCGTCGTGTACTCGCTCTCCGACGTCGTCGGGCAAATACCCATGGCATCGCTCGCAGGCATCCTCTTCGTGACCTCGATGCGCATGATCCCCGTCCAAGCAATCAAGCAGATCATGCGGTCCACGCGTTCGGATGCGACGGTATTCGTCCTCACCGTGATCATCACCCTCGTATTCGACCTCATCTGGGCGATCATGATCGGCATGCTCGTGGCTGGCACCGTCATGTTGCGCCACTTCGCGAACCAGTCCGGCGTGCAGCGCGAGTACCCCACGCAAAACAACCGGATCCGCGTGCTGCGGATCGACGGGTCGATGTTCTTCGGCGTGGCTGACCGCATCGAAGAAGAGATCACGCGCCTAGATACCGTGCGCGTGGTGATCATTCGCCTCTCGCGAGTGGGCATCATGGATGCGACCGGTGCGAAGGCCCTCACGGACATCGTGACCGCATTGCGGCGCGCGGACAACAACGTTCTGCTGGTCGGCTTGCGAACGACCCACGAGGCTCTCACAGATCGGCTCGGGCTGGGCATCGCAATGGGCGGCACCGATCGTTTCTTCAACTCCATGGACGACGCCGTCGAGGCCGCCGAGCGCATCATCGCGGAGGAAATCGCCGAGGAAGAAGCAGCTCGCGCGTATGCACTCGCGAATCCGGCGCCCTCCAAGGCCGCTGTTACGACTGGCTGGGACCGCTTCCGAGAAGACTCCGCCGAGTCACTCGAGCGCCTGCGCGAGACCTCGGCCGAATCGCTGGACCGCCTCCGCGCCCGCATGGGCCAACTTCGACGCGTCTCCAACAAGCCCAAGGGCACCGCACCTCGTGAAAGCGACGACGCCGGCGGCCTCACCGACAAGTCGTAACCACCGGGTTGGAGCGTGCCTGGCACCGGCTTGTCCGGCACCTCACTGGCAACGCCTGCACATCACCGCGAATACCCGGCGCCCCATTGCAAACGGTGCAGGTTCTCCCCAAACCGGGCAGGAACTTCCTGCCCCATTTAGCCATTTCCTGCACCATCTGCGGGTAGAGGCGCGAAGGGGGCACCATCGACGTGTAGGAGATGTGCAGGACACGCAATCTGCGGGTAGAGGCGCGAAGGAGGCACCATCGACGTGTAGGAAATGTGCAGGACACGCAATCCGCGGGTAGAGGCGCAAAGGAGGCACCATCTGCGGGTAAAGGCGTGCGGAGAGCCGGCACTGGGTGAATACGGCCGGCACGCAGGAGGCCCGGAACCGCGTGGTTCCGGGCCTCCCGTTCGTGTACCTCAGCCGTTAGTTACCGTCGAGCTCCTGCTGAGCTGCCACGGCACGGTCGATCGCGTCAGACAGGGCGTCCTGAGCCTCACCGTAGGCGGCCCAGTCACCCGACTCCATTGCCGCGTTCGACTCCTCGATCGCCGTCTTCGCATCCTGAAGTGCGGTGTCGAGTCGCTCCTGAGCGGTGCCCGCCGCAGGTGGAGCAGCCGGAGTCGTCGGGTCATCGGTCGGCTCGTCCGTCGGCTCAACCGTCGGATCGGTTGTGGGCTCGCCGCCCTCCTCAACCAGTGAGGGGTCGACTTCTCCGCCCTCAACAGGGGCTTCCTTCTCGCCCACCACGCCGGCGTCGCCGGCTTCAACACCGGAGTCACCGCCGAAGACCTGATCGAGAGACTCGTCCAAGGTCGGCGCGAATCCAACGTTGTCGCCGAACAGCGTCAGCACGTACTGGAGCGTCGGATACTGCGTACCAGACGTTGCCTGGACGTAAATCGGCTGGACGTACAACAGGCCATCACCGATCGGGAGCGAGAGCAGGTTACCTTCGATGATCTCGGTTCCGCCCTGACGCAGCAGGTTCAGATCCGTCGACACGCGCGGGTTGGTCAGCATCGTATTCTCCGCCTGACCCGGACCAGGAACGGTCAGATCTCGCGGCAGCTCGAGCAGATTCAACCTGCCGTAGGACTCGGCCTTCACACCGGCCTCATTTCCGGCATCACCGGAGGCCGCCAAGAACCCGGTCATCACGTTTCGGTTGGTCGTACCGCCCGGAATGTAGGAGGTCGTCAGCGAGAAGTTTGTTTCCTCCTCGCCCGGCATCTTCAGCGTCAGGTAGTACGGAGGCTGCTTCGGCGTCGTCGGGCCGGCCGGGAGGGTCGGCTCGAGCGGCACCTGCCAGAAGTCGCCACCGGAGTAGAACGACTTCGCGTCCGTTACGTGGTAGCGAGCAAGCAGGGTGCGCTGCACCTTAAACAGATCCTCGGGGTAACGCACGTGCGCGATGAGGTCGCCGGGCATCTCCTCGAGCGGGGTGATCTGACCCGGGAAGATTGCCTTCCACGCGTTGATGATCGGATCGTCAGTATCCCACTGGTACAGGGTCACAGAGCCGTCGTAAGCATTGACCACGGCCTTGACCGAGTTGCGGATGTAGTTGATCTCGTCCGGACGATTAATGCCCGTGGCACCGATCGTCGTCGCGTCCATCGTCGCCTCAAGAAGGGTCTCGCGCGCCGAGTACGGGTAGTTGTTCGAGGTCGTGTAGGCGTCGATAATCCACACGAGTTCCTTGGGCGTATCGGGGTTGCCGTCCATGTCGATCGCGGCGGGAACCGCCTTCGTGTCGAGGGTCAGGTACGGAGCAACCTTGCGCACGCGCTGGTGCGGATCGCGGTCGAACAGGATCTGTGACTCGCTGGTCACGCGGTCAGAGAAGAACAGTTCGGTCGAGCCCATGCGAATCGAGAACATGAGACGCTCGAACACGTTGCCCACGGACGGGCCGCCGTCGCCGGTATAGGTGTTCATGACCTGACCGTTGGGAGCGGCGTCGTCCGGGTAGTCAAGCTCCCACGGATCCGAGCCCTCGGGTGCGCCGACGATCGAGTAATCCGGGCTTTGCTGGCCGAAGTACACGCGCGGCTCGTAATCGCCGATCTCGCCGACCGACGGAATTCCGGCCTCCCAGAACGTCGGGTCGCCTCGGCTGGTCATCGTATTTCCGTACGCCGCAGCCACGCCAAATCCGTGGGTGTACACCGTGTGGTCGTTGACCCACGAGCGGCGCTCGGCATCCAAACCGGCGAGGTTCAGCTCGCGCACGGCAATCACGGTGTCGCGCGTCTCGCCGTCGATCTTGTAGCGGTCAACCGTCAGCGGCTCGAGGAACTGGTAGTACTGCCTGTTCTGCTGGAGCTGGTTGAACGACGGATCCACGATGTTCGGATCGAGCAGGCGGATCTGCGCGGCGGTCTCGGAATCCTGGCGCAGCTGGCCAGGCTCCACGTCGGTACGCGCGTCGTACTGCATCGTCTTGTGAGCCATGTCGTAAGCATCAAGCGTGGCATCGATGTTGCGCTGGATGTAGGTGGACTCGAGCTCGGCAGCGTTCGGGTTGACCTGGAAGTTCTGAATGAGAACCGGGTAGAGCCAGCTCACCACGAGCGCGGTGGCAATCGTGGAGGCGATACCCACGAGGGCCGGCTTCCACATCTGACGCACGGCCGCCAAAACGAACAGCGCAGCAACGATCGCGACGACGATCGCCAGGATCGTCAGACCCGGCTTAGATGCGTTGATATCCGTGTAGCTCGCGCCGGAGAAGCGCTGGTGATTGCCCAGCAGGAGGTCGTAGCGTGCCAGCCAGTAGTTGATCGCGATGAGCAGTGCGCCAACGGCGAGCAGCACGCCGAAGTGACGCTGAGCCTTCTTCGACACCTTGAAGCCGGACTGATCGAGCCCCATGTCTCCCGTCATCCAGTACGCCACGCCGGCGGCGATGATGGAGAGCACAAGCAGCGTGACGAGGAAGCTCATAATCGCGTGGATCGCGGGGAGGGCGAACACGTAGAAGGACACGTCCAGGCCGTATTCGGGATCCGCGGTTCCGAAGGAGGATCCGTTGAACCACAGGAGGAAGGTGCGCCAGTTTCCGGACAGGCCCGTTCCGAAGAGGATTCCGAGGACGCCGGGAACGACGCCGTAGGTCAGCCACTTCTTCGACAGGAGCGTGTCTCGGTAGTCGGCAATCTGGGAGTCCACATTGACGACGTTGCCCTTATCCTTGGGCTTCGCCTTGCCCAGGGCAATGCGCAGATTCAGCGCGACAACCGCGCCGACAATCAGGAATCCGATGGCGCCGAGCGCGATGGATGCGCCGTACTGAGTCCAGAAGACTCGGGAGGCCTCGACCTGTTCGAACCACTTGAGTTCGGTCCAAAAGTTTGCAAAAACAACAATTCCGAAAACGAGAACACCGAGCACGAGCAGGGTGGGCAGGAACGCACCACCGAGCGGTGAACGCCCCGTGTTCGGCCGTCCGGCTTGGGCCGTCTGGTTGGTCAAAATAAACCTCACTTCGCGCCCGGCTGCTCGGGCGACACTTAACCGCGATCTATGGTGATAACTCCCAAAACCGTATAACAAAGTACCGACCATTTGCCATGCGGTTCACTGTGGGAGTGACGCATTCAAGGCCATGGCCGCCGATGTGCCACAATAAACGGGTGACTGAAAATACGAAGACACCCATGCTCCGTTCGCTGGAGAAGTCCACACTCGAGATCGAGCGCCACGTTGCCACTGGCGGCTGGGATGCCCCGATGCGCCTGTTCGCACTGGCTCACGCCCAGCGTGCCCTCGCCGAGCACCCCGAGCTCGCGGACGAATTACCGGCCGACGTTCAGGCTGACGCGATCACCGATCCGACCACCCTGTTTTCTATCGAGCAGGAGGGTCTTCCCGAGGTACAGACGATTGAGGAACTCGTCACTCGGATCGTGTGGCCAGATAACGTCGATGGCGCCGCCCTCTCCGTCGAGCGCATTGTTCTGCCGCCGGGCGCCGAGACGAAACTCCCGGAGGATCCCGAGGAGGCGGAGGCCGCACTCGAGAATCACCCCGACCGTCAAGACGTTCGCATCGTGACGTCCGTGCTTCGCACCGGCGAGTCCTGGTGCGCGATTCGCATGAAGAACTTCGACGACCCCGCCAAGGTCCTGTCCGGGGAGAACCTGGTGCCCGGCCTCGTCGAGGGGTTGCGCATCGGATTTGCCGACGGCGCGTGGCAGGCGGACTAGTCCCCGCTCGCTAGCGCCGTCTCGATAGTCCCCGCGTCCAAGTCTGGCCCGCTAGTCCCGTCTCCTTAGTCCCGTCTCGCTAGTTTGCTGCGCTAAGAGCCGAGCACGGCGTGAGCGCCGAGGTGTCCCCCGAGTCAATTGCTTCGACGACGGCGATCGCTTCGTCGATCGTTCGCACGGCCCAGATGTTCAGCCCGTCGGGCTCATAGCCGAAGGTATCTGGACAATTGGGCGCAGGCGCGATGAAGTCGGTTGCACCGAACTCGCGAGCGCCGTTGATCTTGTGGCGGATGCCCCCGATCGGGTCGATGTCGCCGTCCCAGGCGATGGAGCCGGTTCCGGCGATGACCGCATCCCCACCGAGTGAGCCCTCGGTGACGGCGTCGTAAATCGCAAGCGTAAACATGCCGCCGGCTGAGGGCCCGCCGATCCCCTCGATGACGTATTCGACGTCGGCGGGAAGGACGACGTCGGTCACCTCAACAAAGACGCCGAGCATCGAGCCTGGGTGGACCCACCCGGTCGCGTCAGGTTCGAATGCCCGCGTCGTCACGTTGACCGTCTTCTCCTGGCCATCGCGGTCGACTTTCAGGGTGATGTCGGTGCCGGCCGGCGTGGCATCGAGGACTCCCGACAGGTCCATGAAGGTCTTGACCGTGACGAACCCTTCCGTTCCGCCGCCCGATTCGCCGCCCGATTCGCCACTGTTGAACTCGAGAGCAGGTGAGGAGATTTCCTTGATGACGTCGCCGTCTTCGAGGATCCCGAAGGCGGGTGAGTCCTCTGGTACCCCGGCGATGCTCAGTGTCATCGAGACGTCCATGCCAGCCGTTTCAAAGGCAACGGACGCGGCCGTGTTTTGCGAGAAGTTCATGAGCGTGACGTTGCGTTCGCGGACTTCGTCCGAGCTAACCTCTGCCGGATACAGTGCGCGCACCGGAACGAGCTGGAGATTGCGCGTGAGCACTGCGCCTGCTGCGACGACGCCGGGCACACCGTTGTCCGCGTTACCCGTGGCAGTCACCGTGGTCATGAGGAAATCCGTGTCCGACTCATAGGTTTCGGTTCCCACGACCTTCACGACGTCTTTTCCGTCGATGTCACCCGTCACGTCGAGCACGGGCCCGGGGCTTTGCACGATATAGGAGGTGGGCATTGCAATGCCCACAAGAAGGAAGAACGCGTACAGCCCGCCAGCGATCCTCCTGCGTGTGCGTCCAGCTTCTCGCATGGGTCTCCTTCCGTGGCGGTTCAGGGTAGGCCACCCCAGCCATTCCTATCCGCCTGCGTCCGCCGTTTCCCGTGTGAGCGAGCGCATTTTCGCGCCCGGCGCACCCGTCCTCATTGTTTGGCGGGACCTTGCCAACTAATCTGGGAAGACAGCCGAGGAGGAAAACATATGAGCAACAGTGATCATAACGGGCAAGGCGCACCCGACCATAACTGGGAAGAGATGCTCCGTGCCATTTTCGGACCCGACGGGGCCGAGCAGATCATTGAGCGCATGAAGGCAGAGGGCCAGGATCCGGATGCCACGATGTCGCAGATGTTCAACCCTACCAACATCGCCATGGTGACCCAGCAGATTCAGGCCATGCTCGGATCGTCCGGCGAGGGTCCCGTGAATTGGCAGCTGGCCGAGCGCGTGGCCCGCGAAACGATCACGCGCAAGAATATGGACCGCCTGAGCGCGGACAAGGCCGATCGCACGCGTTCCTCCATGCGCACCGCCTCCCTCTGGCTCGATGCCGCCTCGGAGTTTGATCCGGCGACCGGCCCAAACATGGCGCTCACGCGCCTTGACTGGATCGCCCACTCCCTCGGCACTTTCCGCAAGCTCATCGAACCGATCGGGGCGAACGTGGCGCGCGCGTTCACGGACGCGTTTTCCGCCCAGACCGAGCACCTTCCCCCGCAGATGGCCGGGCTGTTCGGCGATCCGACCGCCTTCATCTCGAAGATGATCGCCTCGGTGCTCGGCGTCCAGTATGGCGGCGCCCTAGCCGAGCTCGCGGTGAAGTCGTTTGGCTCCACCGACACGGGCGTGCCACTGCTCGAAGGCTCCTCCTCGATTCTTGTGCCCTCGAACATTGACGAGTTTGCCAAGGACCTCGAGATTCCAGAAGAAGAAATCCTGTTCTACGTGGCCGTGCGCGAGGCCGCGGCCGCGCGCCTGTACACCCGCGTCCCGTGGCTTCGCCCGCGGGTTCTCGACACGATCGCCGAAATCGCCTCCGGCATCGACATCAATATGGAGTCGATCGAAGAGCAGGTGCGCGGCATGGCGATCGATCCGATGAGGATGGATCCGACCGACATGCCCGAGATCGACATGTCGAACATTTTCGTGCTCGAACTATCCGAGGAGCAGGAAGACGCCGTGGAGCGCCTCCAGCATCTGCTCTCGCTCATCGAGGGCTGGGTATCGGAGGTCTCGGCCCGCGCGGTGCTCCCCCACCTGCCCAACGCCGTGCCCATGCGCGAACTGTTCGCTCGCCGCTACGCCACCGACAACCCGGCCAAGGCAGTGTGGGAGGCGCAGCTTGGTATTGAGCTCGCAGCTCGCCGCCAGCGCGAGGCCGCCGCGTTTTGGCAGCTCGCGGAAGCGAAGAAGGGGATCAAGGACCGCGACGCGATGTGGTCCCACCCCGATCTGCTCCCCACCGCAGAAGCACTCGACAACCCCGAGTCATTCTTCGACGGCGAGCAAGAGGACATCGAGGCCGAACTCGATTCCTTCCTCGAGGGCTTATTTGGTGACGCCGAGCAGGGCGAAGCCCCCCACGAGGCCGCGTTCGGTGACGACGATCGACCTCATCGCGAGGACAACGACGAGGTCGGCGAAAGCGACAACGATAGCTCATCTGAGGATCCCGACCAGGGTTAAATCCACACCCGTGAATTGTGGGTTCCTGGGCGCTCCGACGTCGTTAGTCTCGCGATATGCAACTAACAACGGGAGTTTTCTGGACTGGCACGCGCCAGGCTCAGATCGGGCTGGACCCGCGTGTGGGTGTGAGTCTTGCCGGTTTGGATCTCGCGGAGATGCAGCTCGTGGATTCCTTAACACGCCCACACACTGATGCCGAATTGTCGGCACGCGCAAAAGTTGCCGGCATTTCACCGCACAGGCTGCGCTCGATCCTCAACACGCTCACGCGAGCTGGAGTACTCGACCCCGATCCGTCGCCCCGCCCGGATGCGATCGCCTCGCGACGCATCCATGGCACGGTGCCCGAACGAATGGCACGGCACATTCATATTCATCACGCGGACTATCTCGGTGCGGGCATCGGTATCGGGCTTGCACGCCGCGGGTTTGGACGGATTACAACCGACGACGACGCCGTGGTTACCTATAACGACCATCCTGACATGCGCCGTATGGGCGTAGGCGTGGACCGTCAAGCAGCTTTCAAGACGCTCATCCGGCAAGAAAATCCGCACGTATTCGCCGGGACTCGAACATCGAGTCCCCCAGACCTTGCGATTGTTACAGGCTCGTTCGCCACCGATCCCGTGACGGTCGGACAATACGGTGCCGAGCACGTGTCCGTCTATCAGGCATGGATCGAAGAGGTGGATATTTACGCAGGTCCGCTCACCATTGCCCATGAAACCGCGTGCGCGAATTGCCTCATGATGCACCGCCAGGAGTTCGATCCGAACTGGCGCTCACTCATCCAGCAGGCTTGTGCCACTCCGGCACTGCTACCCGACATCGGTGCCGCGATGCTTGCCACGAGCCTCGCACTCCGAGACATCACCGAGGCACTTGACACTGGTCGGGTGCCTCATATGTGGCGGGTCGGACCATCGCCATCGCCGCCCGCGCCGGTCATCCTCCAACCACATCCCGACTGCGGATGCGCGGGGCTCGCGGAAGGCTGACGGTCCTATCGGCCATAGCCCAGTGGCTTGCCGTTGACGATTGTCAAAATATCTAGCCCATAATCGGTGACATA
>NZ_JBHWPL010000004.1:0-3266 GCF_043424875.1 Trueperella sp.
AATGTCTGATGACATGAGCATTGCATCAAGAGCCTCCGACAAAATTTCGCGAATCAGCGACGCCGTCTGCTCACGCGTCCGAAAGAACCGCCACTTACTCGGCGCTGACGAATCGCACGTCGGTATGAATGGAGTCCATACTCCGCTTCTTCGTCGGTGAATTCTCCCCCAAATTCGGACGTCATCTGATCAAACAATCCCTCTTCGGAAAAGGGAATGACATTGAGGTAGCTTTCCGCCATGGCGACCGCCTGCTCGTTCCAGTCCACGTCGACGTTTTCAAGAGCATAGTCCGCGGCCTCCGTCGAGAATCCATATCCGTACTCAGACGTGAGCAGGCGATGCAATGAGGCTTTGGAAAAACTGCTATGGCTCAGCTGAGATTCCGCAGTTTCCAAAGCTTCCTCGTACTCGTCAGGCACGGCTCCTTCCGACGAAGGCGTCGGCTCCTCCGTCGGTGAAGCAGAGATCTCATCGGTCGGCTCTTCCGTGGGCTCCACGGTCTCGGTCGGAGTGCCGCCGGCATCGTCGTCGTCACCGCTCAAGAGAACAAACAGCAGGCCGGCAATGGCTCCGATAACAAGAACAGCAATGCCTACGATTGCCCACCAGCGCTTGTACCACGGCGTCCCGTCAGGGCCGTGCCCGCCAAAGCCGTAGAAGGGCGACGACGGACCACCCGGCGAGTTGTACCCCTGCGAATATTGCTGCTGGTACGACGTCTGCTGGTATTGCGGTGGCTGATACTGACCGTATTGCGACCCCTGCTGCCCGTAATCAGCTTGCTGATTACCCTGTTGCCCATAGTGGTTCTGCCGATAGTCCGGCTGCTGATGATTTTGCGGGAAATAATTGTTGTCGCCCATCGCACATACTCTTTGTGCTCAACGGTCAGCGGTTACAGTGCAATTTAATAAGGAATGCCGCACATGTACGCTCTGATCTCACAGTGTCGTCGGCCCCACGAGGAGTGCCTACCTCAGGTCATCCGCCTGCGCAGCGACCAACGCACCCACTAAGATAGAGACAGTTCAAAACTCTGTGTCGCCCAATTTCGCCTACCCCTCGCACGTGGCACGTTCTGAGGACTCGGCGCGTTCGGGATACGCGCAGTGGCGCGGACCGCCTCCGATCCGGAGCCACGCACACCATCAATCTCGCTGATCGGCACGATGATTGGACGCCCATCTGAACTTCCGCCATAATCGATCACGTGGCGTTTCCCGCTCCCCATATGGATCATCGCAGTGTCAACAAAGCGACAGTCGCGAACACCGCCCACCAAGCACTCAAACTTAGCGACACTTCAAAGTTTTTCGTAGGCATACATGTGCCGCCTACGCGCCGTCGCAGCGAGAGCTATTCCCGATGCGCCACAACCGGGCACCGCTGCCCGCGCCCCCACACCGTCACCACACCCATTGGAGGATCACGATGACCGACGCATACATGCTCCTGTCCTACGGAGGGCCAGATAAGCCCGACGACGTCGTGCCCTTCCTCCGCAACGCCGTCGCCGGCAAGGGCATCCCGGACGAGCGCCTCGAGGCCGTCGGCGAACACTACTTCCTGTTTGGCGGCAAGTCCCCGATCAACGAGCTGAACGCCCAGTTGGTACGTGACCTGCGGCGCGAGCTGGACGAGCGCGGCGACGCGACGCCCGTCGTCGTCGGAAATCGAAACTGGCACCCCTTCGGAGACGATACGTTGCGCGAACTCTACGAGTCCGGGGCGCGATCGGTGCGCGCGGTGGCGACGGCGGCCTACGGTTCGTACTCCTCGTGCCGCCAGTACCGAGAGGACGTGGCGCGCTGGCTCGGCGAGCTCGGATACACCGACATGCGCGTGGAGAAGGTCCGGCCCTTTTGGCACACTGACGGCTTTTATCAGGCATATCACGACGTCGTCCGGCGGGCGCTCGAGGCGGCCGTGCCTGGTTCGCGGGTCCTTTTCGTCACCCACTCGATCCCGACGGCGATGAACGAGGCATCCGGGCGAGCGTTGGAGCTGACCTACGAACGGCAACACCTTGATGTCGCCGGCAGGATCGCCTCCGAGCTCGGCATTGCCGAATGGGACATGACCTATTGCTCCCGCTCTGGCAACCCGCGCACCCCGTGGCTCGAGCCGGACATCAACGATCACATCGAGGAGCTTGCCGACCGCGGCGTCGAGGGCGCTGTGATCGTGCCCATCGGTTTCATTTCTGACCACATGGAGGTGATCTACGACCTCGACACACAGGCCAAGGAGACCTGCGAGGCCGCGGGGATCACCCATCTGCGCGCCGAGACGATCGGCCAGTCCCCCGTTTTCATCCGCCAACTCGCCGACCTTCTGCAAGGCGACGGCGGCACGTCATGCGCGGCAACGTGCTGCTGGGCGAACGACGCCGAACCAGCACTGCCCGCCATCTAATCCGATTCACCCACCCGTTCTAGCAAAGGAGCAATCATGAATCACCACGCAAACCCAGGCCAGCCCGGCGGCCATCCCGGCGGCCCGCACGGCGAGGCCAGCCACCACGGCGGTGGCGAGCACGGCCACGCGGATCCCGAACTCGTTGAGTACCTAAACTCAGCCCGCCCATTCGTTATGTGGGCGGTGTTTGCCGGCGGCCGCGTGGCAAGCGCGGGCGTCGACGACGCCGTCGAAGCTACCGAAGGCGCGATCTCGGAGACCGGCGTGAAGGTGCGCGGATTCTACGACCTGTCGGGTTACCGCGCCGACGCCGACCTCATGGGCTGGTTCATCGCGGATACCCCCGAGCAGCTCCAAGCCGCCTACCGCGCGCTGACCGCCTCCGACCTCGAGCTCACGCCCGTGTGGTCGGTCATCGCCCAACATAAGCCGGCCGAATTCAACAAGTCCCACCTGCCCGGCATGTTCGTTCACGAGGAGGCACCGCAGTACGCGGCGGTCTACCCGTTCGTGCGCTCCTATGACTGGTACCTCCTTGAGCCGTGGAAGCGCGCCTCGATCATGAAGAACCACGGCATGGCAGGGCGCGATTTCGGAGATCTCGTGACCTCAACTCTGGCCACGTTCTCGATGTCGGACTACGAGTGGGTTGTCGCGCTGGAAGGCGATGAGATTACCCGCATCGTGGACCTCATGTATGCGTTCCGCAACACCGAGGCGCGCATGCACGTGCGTCAAGACACGCCGTTCTTCACCGGCCGACGCTCGGCGTTGCTGGATTGGGCTCGCGCCCAGGCGATCTAACAGCGACCACGTGGTGCCGGGGTGCGGTTGCACCCCGAGTC
>NZ_JBHWPL010000005.1:0-23923 GCF_043424875.1 Trueperella sp.
TCTTGTACCACGCCGTATCCGGGTCCGTGGCAAGCGTGCCGATGGTTGCGGTGACGGCCGTGGCGATGCCCGTGCCAACAAGCTTCTTAGTAAATCCCATTACTTATCTCCTTTATGTCCGTAGTGCTCACGCTAACAATCGCAGACCTGCGCCGTCAGTCTTTCACCCCTCAGCGAGAATCCCCGCCTGGCAACCACAACCCATCCATAACCCCCCGCCAGCAGCCGAACAACCCGAACGGTACGCCGCCTAGCAACCACAACCAATCAATAACGCCAGCCAAAGCCCCCAACGCCGTAGCCGTGCACTAGTCGGCGTACTAAACGGGTCAGCGCAACCTAGGCGGCGTACTAAACGGGTCAGCGCAACCTAGTCGGCGTACTAAACGGGTTCGTAACCCCCTCGTTAGGTACGCCCTTCTCCGATTGGTACGCCGCCTGGCGAAAACCAACCCGAATAGTACGCCGCCAAGCAAAAACGACGACGATCGCCCCCGCCAAAGCGCCCTGTACAGGAGACGCAACCTAGACGGCGTACTAAACGGGTCAGCGCAACCTAGTCGGCGTACTAAACGGGTTCGTAACA
Source organism: Trueperella sp. (assembly GCF_043424875.1). NCBI lineage: Bacteria > Bacillati > Actinomycetota > Actinomycetes > Actinomycetales > Actinomycetaceae > Trueperella > Trueperella sp. The sequence continues at coordinate 587 of NZ_JBHWPL010000005.1, forward strand.
CCCTCGTTAGGTACGCCCTTCTCCGATTGGTACGCCGCCTAGCGAAAACCAACCCGAATAGTACGCCGCCTAGCGAAAACCAACCCGAACGGTACGCCGTCCATCGGCGCAGAAATGCCAGGGGAACGTCGTCGGGCGGAAATGAACCCGAACGGTACGCCGCTTGGCGGCTAGGAGTCCCAGGGGCACGTCGTCGGGCGGAAACGAACCCGAATAGTACGTCGTCCAGTGAGTAACGACGACGATCGTGACCTTGGGTGTGATTGGCGCGCTACTTTCGCGCCGGCGTAGTCGATAGAGTTCCAGCGTGGATATTCCACATGCGTGAAAGGTTGCCCGTGGCAGATTTGCTGACATCATCCCCGCTGATGACTCTCTTCCTCGTCGTCGCCCTCGGCGGCGTCCTTGGACTCATCCCCTTTGGAAAGCTCAAGTTCGGAGCCGCGGGCGCGCTCTTCGTGGGCCTGTTCATCGGCAATATTGCCCCTGACCTGGGCGCCTCGATGGGCCTCGTCCAGAACCTCGGGCTTGCCCTGTTCGTCTACATGGTCGGCCTGTCTGCAGGCCAAACGTTCTTCCGCGACCTCAAAAAGCACTACAAGTTCATGCTCGCATCGGTGGGGGCGATCGTTCTTGGAGCGGTTGCCACCATCTTGACCGGACCACTCTTTGGCCTCTCGTCAGAGCTGTCGGTCGGCATCTTTGCCGGCTCGCTGACGAACACGCCAGCCCTCGCAGCGGCCACGGCCGTCACCGGCACCGCTGAGCCCGGCGTCGGCTACTCGCTGGGCTACCCGGTAGGCGTGTTTATGGGCATCGTCTTCGTGTCGATGATCGTCTCCCGGACGTGGCCCGAAACGAATGACACCCCTTCCCACGCGGGTCAGAGCCTGTCCGCCGCCACCGCCGTCATCGAACGCGAGATCCCGTTGCGCGACGTTCCCGGTTGGCGCGAGCAGGACATCCGCGTCTCCTACCTGTACCGCAACGGAAAGACCCGAGTGATAAGCCCGGGCGAGGAGCTTGAGGCGGGCGACCAGATCGTCGTCGTTGGAATGGAAGACGCCGTCAAAACAGCCGTTGACGCCATCGGGCACGTACAACCCGAGCATCTTGCGGATGACCGGTCGCGGGTCGACTTCCGGTCGTTCACTGTCTCCGAGAGGGATCTGGCGGGCAAAACGATCGCCGAGCTTAACCTGCCGGGGCGCTTCGGCGCGGTGGTCACGCGCATCCATCGCGGTGACTTCGAACTGCTCGCCTCCGACTTCGAGCATCTGGACATCGGCGATCGCGTCATGGTCGCGTTCCCGCGCCCCGAGTACGAAAATCTCGAGAACTTCTTCGGCAACTCCGAGCGGACGGTGACGCAGGTCGACGCCGTCGGGCTCGGCTTGGGCATGGTGCTCGGCTTGCTGCTTGGCATGATCGAGGTGAGCCTGCCAGGTGGTGGCACGTTTAGCCTGGGATCGGCGGCGGGCCCGCTGATCGTCGGCATGGTGTTGGGATATCTCCAGCGCACCGGCCCACTTGTGTGGCAGCTCCCGATAGCTGCGAATGAGACGATTCGTCAGCTGGGCTTACTTCTGTTCTTGGCGGCTGTGGGAATCGCGTCCGGACCGGCGTTCGCGGATACGGCGTTCTCGATGACGGGCCTGAAGTCGCTGGCCGTTGGAGCGATCATTGCGGCGGTCGTGCTGATCGCCGTCGCCGGTTCAGGGCGCGTGCTCGGCGTGAGTGCGCAGCGCACCGCGGGCACGATGGCGGGGGCGTTTGGTCAGCCCGCGATCCTGTCCTTCGCTCAGTCCAAGGAACAGGACGAGCGCATCGAATCCGGATACGCCTCCGTGTTCGCGCTGGCGATGATCGTGAAGATTCTGCTCGTTTACGTCATTGTGGCGTTCTAAATGACCGCACCGATCTGTGATCGGTGTGAATGGTGTGACGCCAGTGATCACCTAACAGAGAAATGTTGTGTAATTATCGGCAAAACGCCGAGATGAGTTGGTGTTTGTGCCGGTATTTCGGCTAGGTTCTTATCTAGCGGCTCAAAACGAGCCGAGTTTCTGACAAACAACTGAGAGGTAGATACATGTCCCTCAACCGCACCGAACTCATCGCCAAGATTGCTGAAGAGTCGGGTCTGACCAAGACCGACGCCGACAAGGCCATCTCGGCTCTCCAGGACGTCCTCGTTGATTCGCTCTCGAAGGGCGAGGCTGTCAAGATCACGGGCCTCATGTCCGTTGAGCGCACCGAGCGTGCAGCACGCAAGGGCCGCAACCCGCGTACGGGCGAAGAAATCCAGATCCCCGCTGGCTACGGCGTGAAGATCTCGGCTGGATCCACCCTCAAGAAGGCTGTTTCCAACAAGTAAGCTTTTTACACTTCAAGAAGGGCGCTCGGATGATCGGGCGCCCTTCTTGTTGCTTTGCGCCTTGTTGCTTTGCGCCTTGTTGGCTTGCTGCCTTGTTGACTTGGCGGCTTGACTCGCGGGGTTGTCTCGCGGGGTTGTCTCGTGGGGTTGTCTCGTGGGGTTGATCCGGGAGGTTGCCCCCGCTCACACGCTTTCCCGCACACGCCAAATTGCGCACCGAGGTCTGTGGGAATGTCCACCTGCCACTCTTCGAAAATGTCGGTGGCTGGATCTAGACTGGAGCCATGTCTACAGATCCCCATTCTGATCCCCAGGCGCCAGGTGGCCCGGCCCAGCCGGAGTCGCCGTCGCTGAAGCCGGATTCATCTACAGCCACGCTCGAACGTACCCGCGAGGAGCGCGAGCCGGGCGATGAGGATCGCTATGCCCATTACGTGCGCAAGGATCGCATCACCCAGTCGGCCGTCGAAGGCGGGCCCGTGGTAGCGCTGTGCGGCAAGATCTGGACCCCGGTGAGGAACCCGGATAAGTACCCGATCTGCCCCACGTGCAAGGCGATTTTTGAGGGCATGGGGAAGTCGGGCAACTCGTGGCCGTTTGGCCCGAACCCGCCTGGCGGCGGTAACGAGTGAGCGGCCGCTCGCAAGCTCCGCAGTCAGTTTCAGTATCAGCAGCACAAAACCTTCCTCCCGTTTACCCGCAGCGCGCTGCATGGGGAACGGCTGGATCACTGCGTGCCTGGCAGGCTGCCGCGCTTGAACAGTACCTCGAGGCAAACCCGCGCGACTTCCTAGCCGTCGCCACACCGGGCGCCGGAAAGACGACCTTCGCGCTGCGCGTTGCCACCGAGCTTATGGCCCGCAAGATCGTTGCCGAAGTAACGGTTGTGTGCCCGACGGAGCACTTGAAATATCAGTGGGCGGAAGCGGCCGCGAGGGTCGGCCTCAAACTCGATCCCGACTTCACCAATGCACACGCCGGCCTCGGCGCATCGTTCAACGGTGCCTGCGTGACCTACGCGCAGGTGGCCCGCGCTCCCATGATGCACCGCCACCGCACATCGGCTCGCTCCACGCTCGTGATTCTCGACGAGATCCACCACGGCGGCGATGCGCTGAGCTGGGGAGATGCCATCCGCGTGGCCTTCGAACCGGCGAAAAAGCGCCTCTCGCTAACCGGCACGCCATTCCGGTCAGACTCCGCCGCGATCCCATTCGTCGACTACGAGCCGGACTCCGACGGTACCCCGCGCTCGCGCGCGGACTTCTCCTACGGGTACGGCGAAGCGCTCAAGGACGGGGTTGTTCGTCCTGTCATGTTCATGTCCTACACCGGCGACGTGAGCTGGCAAACCAAGCACGGCGAGATTATGAGCGCCACGCTCGGCGAACCGCTGACGAAGGACATGGAGGCTCAGGCCTGGCGCACGGCTCTCGACCCGAACGGCGATTGGATCACCTCGGTTCTCGCGGCCGCCGATGACCGCCTGAGTATCGTGCGCGAGGGGATCCCCGACGCCGGAGGCCTCGTCATCGCCACGGACCACAAGGCCGCCCGCGCCTACGCCTCAGTGCTTGCCCAGATTTCGGGGGAGACCCCCACTGTCGTCCTCTCCGACGACGACGGCGCCTCCGATCGCATCCATGAGTTCTCGACGAGCACCTCGCGATGGATGGTGGCCGTTCGCATGGTCTCGGAGGGCGTTGACGTTCCGCGCCTGTCGGTGGGCGTCTATGCGACGTCGACGGCGACCCCGCTGTTCTTCGCCCAAGCCATCGGGCGTTTCGTCCGCCAGCGCTACCGAGGCGAGACGGCGTCGATCTTCCTGCCCTCCGTTCCGAACCTGCTTGGCCTTGCCGGTGAACTCGAAAAAGAGCGCGATCATGCGCTGTGGGTTAAGCCCGGGGAAGAGGGCTGGGACGATGACCTACTCGAGCAGGCTCAACGCGAGGAGAAAGCCTCCGACGAGCTCGACGGGCCCGGATACGCCGCGCTGTCGGCGGACGCGACCTTCGACCGCGTCGTCTACGACGGCGACGATTTCGGCTCGTGGGCCGAGGTTGGCTCGGAGGAGGAAGCGGATTTCCTCGGAATCCCGGGCCTCCTCGAACCCGATCAGGTGGCGACCCTCCTGCGCGAGCGGCAGGACTCCCAAAAGGCGCGCAACCGCGCCACAGACGAGACGCGTTCGGGCGTCATGGAATCGCGCAAGCGCCGCGAGGCGCGCAAGCAGCTGTCAGATCTCGTCTCGGCGTACGCGGCGAAGACCGGGCGCGCGCACGCGCTCATTCATACAGATCTGCGCAGGGCGTGCGGTGGCCCAGAAGTAGCCCGGGCCTCGCTTGAGGAAGTCGAGGCCCGGATTCTGAAGATTCAACGGTGGTTTGTGGGGCGTTCCTAACCCACGGCGCGGTTCGCCGCCGTGGTCCGTGCCTAGTCGTCGCCCTCGAAGATGTCGACCATCGTCGTCAGCAGGGCCGGATCGCCCTCGGACAGGCGCCACGCCGAGTAGGGGAGCGCCGCGCGCGAATTGCGGTGGCGTTCTGCCGCGCGAGCGAGCTCTCCATCGCGGGTGTAGTCCTCGTTGATCTGCCCACCGTCCACGAGCTTGACCTGCAACGGGCGCGCCTTGTGCTCCTCCAGATAGGCCAGGCCGTCGTCCCATGTTTCCGCAGAAACCACGAGTTCGCCGGTTGCGCGGCCCGTCTCGTCGTGCGTTCGGCCTGCAACCTTCAATCCGCCCACCGATCCCTTGGAATCGGAGAGCTTGGCGACTTCCTGCATCGAGCCGTCCTCACGTTCGCGCGCGACGAGCTTGTAGACAAGCTGCGCGGTCGGGATGCCCGAGCCCGTCACGAGCTTGGTTCCCACGCCGTACGAATCGACCGGGGCGGCGTTGAGCGCCGCGATCGAGTACTCGTCGAGGTCGGAGGTGACGGTGATCTTCGTCGTCGTCGCTCCCATGTCGTCAAGCTGCTTGCGCACCTTGAACGCCTCGGCAACCAAATCGCCGGAGTCGAGGCGGACCGCGCCGAGCTCCCCGCCGGCCTCGCGCGCGACCTTGACGGCAAGGTCCACGCCCTTTTCGACGTCGTACGTGTCCACGAGCAGCGTCGTATCCGTTCCCATCGACTCGATCTGCGCGCGGAAGGCGTCCTCCTCCGTGTCGTGCAACAGCGTGAACGAGTGCGCGGCTGTGCCGATCGGGCGGATGCCATAGGAGCGAGCGGCCTCGAGATTCGAGGTGCCGACGAAGCCGCCGATGACGGAGGCGCGTGCGGCTGCCACCGCGGCGTATTCGTGCATGCGGCGTGCGCCCATTTCGAGGCACGGGCGGTCGTGGGAGGCGATCGTCATGCGAGAGGCGGCCGTTGCCACGGCCGAGTCGTAGTTCAGTATCGACAGGATCATGGTCTCGAGCACGACGGCGTCGGCGAACGTTCCCGTGACCGTCATCAGCGGCGATCCGGGGAAGTAGACCTCGCCCTCGGTGTATCCGTAGATGTCGCCCTTGAATTCGTAGTTCGCGAGCCACTCGATCGTCTCGTCGGAAACGATGCCCGCCGCCCGCACGTAGTCCACTTCGGCCTCCGTAAAGCGGAAGTTTTCCAGCGCTTCGAGCACGCGGCCAGTTCCAGCGACGACGCCGTAGCGGCGGTGCCCCGGCAGTCGGCGCCCAAAGACCTCAAAGACGGACGCGCGATCGGCAGTTCCTGATTTCATCGCCGAATCGACCATCGTCAGCTCATACATATCGGTTAGCAACGCGGTGCTGGTAAAATTCGTCATGGTCTAACGTTATATCCCACGGCGATGTTTTTTCTTCACTTCTGCCTTATTTTGCGAGGTTGGGGCCGTGCGGAGCGAGGTGAAAGCCGTGCGTGAGGCTCTTGTGTGAAACCGCGCTCCTTATTTTTCACAACCCACTAGAATTGACCGCGTGTGTGTCATGACTGAATCCACCCCGACTCCCAGCCCCGCTGAGTCGCCCGCCGAGGCCCCGGCGCCGACCACCGGCTGGCTCACAGTCGTGCACAACGACCCCGTGAACCTCATGTCCTACGTGCAGTGGGTGTTTGAATCGTACTTCGGGATGGATCACAAGACGGCCTACATGAAAATGATGCAAGTTCACCACAACGGGCGAGCGGTGGTCTCCAACGGACAGCGCGAGCAGATGGAAACCGACGCACAGGCGATGCATTCGTACGGCCTGTGGGCAACGATCGAGGCTGATGCCCAATGATGGCATTTCGAATGGTAAGAGGCGGATACCAGGCGCGCGCCAACGTCGAAGAGCGCACCATGCTCGCAAGCCTGGCACGCGACGTCGTGCTCCTGCTCGGCTCGGACGTGGAGCACGAGGCCGAACGCCGCGCCCAAGAATTCGACCCGGACGATCCGCTCGCAGCGCTCGAGGCCGACGTCGCCGATATTGCGGAAACGATCGCCGCGGAAAACGAGCCGATTCCGGACCTTCCCATCGATCAGGCAATCGATCGGCTGCTTCCAGACATGAGCGAGGACCCAGAGGAGGCCGCCACCCTGCGCGACCTCACCGAGAACTCGATCGCCGCGGCGAAGATCGAAAACCTCGTCACCTTTTACCAGGATCTCGAGGCGGTGCCAGACGGCGAGGACGCCATCATTTTGGCGAACGAGCAAACCCCCGCGTGGATGGCCGCGCTCAATGACATTCGTCTCGTCTTGGCCGCCCGGCTCGATATCAACGACGACGCCACGGCCACCACCGTCTTCGAGCGGGCGGGGATGTTTACCGGTACGCGATCGCGCGAGACCGAGAATCTTCCCGAGATCGAATCGCCCGACGACATGCTGGCCGTCCTGTATACGATGACCACCTGGTGGCTAGATTCACTGGTCACGGCAGTGAGGAATAAGGCGCTACGCGGGTAGCATTCGATGCATGGATAATTCACCGATTGGTGTGTTCGACTCTGGCGTCGGCGGGCTGACAGTAGCCCGTGCCATCATCGACCAATTGCCCGGTGAATCCATTACATACATTGGCGATACTGCCAACAATCCCTATGGTCCGCGCCCGATCGCGCAGGTGCGCGAGTTCGCGCTTGAAATCATGGACCACCTCGTGGAATCCGGCGTGAAGATGCTAGTCATCGCGTGCAACTCGGCATCGGCCGCAGTATTGCATGATGCGCGCGAACGCTACACGGTGGGCAAGGGGATTCCGGTTGCTGAGGTGATCCAGCCGGCCGTGCGCGGCGCCGTGCGCGTGACGTCGAATAACAAGATCGGCATCATCGGCACGCAGGCGACGATCAAGTCCGGTGCTTACGAGGATTCGTTCACGGCGGTTCCCAATATCGAATTGACGACGGCGGCCGCGCCCCGGTTCGTCGAGTTCGTCGAGCGGGGGATCACGACGGGGCCCGAACTGCTCGCGATCGCCGAGGAATACCTTGCGCCTATCAAGGCCGCGGGTGTGGATACGCTCGTGCTCGGCTGCACGCACTACCCGCTGCTGAAAGGCACCCTGTCTTACGTCATGGGCGACGACGTGGCTCTCGTCTCCTCCGCCGACGAAACCGCTCGCGACGTGTACAAAGAACTCACCGCGCGCGATCTGCTGCGCGATCCCGATGCGGGCGCGCCCACATACACGTTCCTTGCCACGGGAGATGCGCAGGACTTTCAACAGCTCGCACGCCGTTTCCTCGGCCCAGAGGTTCTCAGCGTGCAACCACTCGAGGGGGGATTACGGTGAAGCTCACCATCATCGGATGTTCTGGATCGATGTCTGGCAAGGATTCGCCGGCGTCGTCCTACCTTGTTCAAGCCGAGGGCGCCGACGAGGCCGGCGCCTCGCGCACATGGACGCTCATCATGGATTTCGGTCCGGGGGCGATGGGGCATCTGCTCAGGTACGTGGACCCGGCGCGCGTGGACGCGATGATGCTCTCGCACCTGCACGCTGATCACTGCGTGGACCTTGTGGGCATGCAGGTGTTTCGGCGCTGGTATCCCGAGGGTGCGCTCTCGAGGCTGCCCGTGTTCTCGCCGGGTGATGGAGCCGCGCGAACTCGCGGAATCTCCGATGATCCCGCCGACGAAACCTACGAGGGCGAGTTTGACTTCCAGTCTGTCAAGCCTGGCCACACGGTGCAGGTGGGCCCGATGTTTGTGGAGTTCTTCGAGGCGTACCACACGGTGGAGGCGCTCTCGATTCGCATTACCGGGCCCTCCGAGGAGGATCCGACCAAGCAGGTCGTGCTCACATTCACGGGGGATACGGACTACGCGAGCACCGTCGTCGACGCCGCTCGCGACGCCGATCTTCTCCTGTCCGAAGCGGCGTTCGAAGAGGAGCGCGACACGGTTGAGGGCATTCACCTGACCGGCAAGCGCGCGGGCGAACTGGCGCACGAGGCGGGCGCGAAGCGCCTACTGCTCACGCACCTCCAGCCATGGACGAACCCGGTTCGCACCGTCGAAGACGCCGAGGCTGTGTACGACGGCGAGGTCGCCGTCGTGAAAGCCGGCGAGGTCTACACGGTCTGAGCGCTGACGTGGCGCCGGGCGATCTGGTTCGCTCGGTCTCGCAGCTCCCGATCAGGTTCCGCCCATTCTGATTCCACTGCGGCCACCGTCTAGACTTGTGGCATGAGTGAATTTACCCGTGCAGACGGCCGCAGCGTCGATGAACTGCGAACCATTCGAATCACCCGCCGTTATCTTGACCAGGGCGAAGGCTCCGTGTTTGTGGAGTTTGGAAAGACCAAGGTGCTGTGTGTCGCCTCGCTGACCGAAGGCGTGCCGCGCTGGCGCAAGGGGAGTGGGCTCGGCTGGGTCACCGGCGAATATGCGATGCTGCCGCGCGCCACGGATTCGCGCTCCCAACGTGAATCCGTCCGTGGCAAGGTTGGCGGGCGCACCTCCGAGATCTCGCGACTGATCGGACGCGCGCTGCGTGCCGTCGTCGACTTCCAAGCACTCGGCGAGAACACCATCGTTTTAGACTGCGACGTCCTGCAGGCCGACGGCGGCACCCGCACGGCGTCGATCACCGGCGCGTATGTGGCGTTGGCGGACGCCGTCGAATACGGCATCGCTCAAGGCTGGATCAAGCCGCGCAAGGACACGCCGGTGCTGCGCGATTCGATCAGCGCGATCTCGGTGGGCGTTGTGGATGGCGTGGCGGTGCTCGACCTCCCGTATGTGGAGGACGTTGCTGCTGATACGGACATGAATGTGGTCATGACGGGCTCGGGCGAGTTCGTCGAGGTGCAGGGCACCGCGGAGGAACAGCCGTTTGATCGCGAGCTGCTCAACCAGATGCTCGACCTCGCGGTGAAGGGCAACCACGAGCTCACCGAACTGCAAAACCAAGCGCTCGCGTCGGATGGGCCGGCGGAACTGGGAGACTGGGCATGATCATCCTCGCTTCCCGCAACGCCCATAAGCTCACCGAGGTTCGAGAGATTCTTCAGCCGTTGGTGCCCGAACTTGACGGCATCGATGGGGCGCCGGACGACATCCCCGAGCCTGTGGAAGACGGGCGGACCTTCGCCGAAAACGCGGTGATGAAAGCCCAGCAGATCGCGCTTCGGCTCGGCGTGCCCGCCATCGCCGATGACTCGGGTCTGTGCGTGGACATCATGGGCGGGGCGCCGGGCATCTTTTCCGCCCGGTGGGCGGGGCGCCACGGCGACGATCTCGCCAACCTCCACCTCCTGCTCAACCAACTCGACGACGTCAAGGGCGAGGATCGCACCGCCCGCTTCGTGTGCGCCGCCGCGCTGGCGCTACCGGACGGGACCGTCGTCGTCGAAGAAGGGGAGATGGCCGGAACGCTCCGGTACGAGCCAGTGGGCGAGGGCGGATTTGGCTACGACCCGATCTTCCAGCCGGACGGCCACGACGTCACCACCGCGCAGCTTGCGCCCGAGGAGAAGAACGCGATCTCGCACCGCCGCAAGGCGTTCGAGGCTCTCGCGCCCCACATCCAGCGGGCTCTCGAAGCGGAGTAGCGCGGCGGCCTATGGGCGGATTAGCGGGGTAGCGCGCAAGCCCCGCGCGTCGCGCTTTCTAGACCCGCCCCGCGCGTACCAAGGCCCTCCGGGCTCGCCGCACTCCAGGCGGCGTACCATTCGGGTCAGTTTTTCCTTCGACGACGCCGTTCTCGCGGCTGCCTAGCCTAGGCGACGTACCTTTCGGGTCAGTTCCGCCACCAACGACGCCGTCCTCGCGGCTGTCTGGCCTGAGCGGCGTACCTTTCGGGTCGGTTTTCCCTAGGCGGAGCACCATTCGGAGAAGGGCGTACCTATCGAGGGGGCCTGGAACCCGTTTGGTACGCCGCCTGAGGGGCAGTTCCCGTTACTAGACCCAGCCGAGGGTGGCGAGCGCCTGCGTGATCACAGCTGCGGCCTCGGCGGAGCACTAATCGGGTTCACTACGCAGCGGGCGGCGTACCTTTTGGATCAGTTTCGCCACCAACGACGCCGTTCTCGCGGCTGTCTGGTCTGGGCGGCGTACCTTTCGGGTTAGGTCTGCCACCAACGACGCCGTCCTCGCGCTGTCTGGTCTGGGCGGCGTGCCTTTCGGGTCGGTTTTCCCTAGGCGGAGCACCATTCGGAGGAGGGCGTACCTATCGAGGGGGCCTGGAACCCGTTTGGTGCGCCGCCTGTCCTAGATCAACCCATTTGGTACGTCGGATGCGGGGCAGTTCCCGTTACTAGACCCAACCGAGGGTGGCGAGCGCCCGCTTGACGATCCCCACGTGCTTGGGCAGGATCTCGCCTTGCAGTTCGGGGGTCTTGAGCTCGCCAGGCGTAAACCAGTTGATTTCGAGTGAGTCTGACGAGGGGTTGCAGTCACCCATGACGGGAATGATGTAAGCCATCGACACCGCGTGCTGACGCGGATCATGCCAGCCCTCGCCCGGCGTCGGGAAATACTCGGCGACCATGAACGGCACGATGTTCACCGGAAGCTGGGGCAGGGACATCTGGCCGAGGTCCTTCTCGAGGTGACGCACGAGAGCGTCGCGGATCGACTCGTGGTAGAGCACGCGGCCGGAGACGAGGGAGCGGGTGAGGCCGTCGTCGGCGACGGTGAGGAGCAAACCGACGGAGTTGAGCGAACCGTCGTCGTTGAGCTGGACGGGAACTGCGTCCACGTACAGCATCGGGACCTTCCTTCGCACAAATGCCAGTTCTTCTGGCGAAAGCCAAGGTCCCATGTCTCCAGATGCTATGTCGCTCATGCGAATCATTGTGCCAGCGCGCCCGCCCGATATGTAGGTATAGCGTTCGGTATTTGCCACCGGTGAACGGGAGGCAATCCGCGGGCGGAGGGTCGGGGAAGTGTGGCAGAGTGGGGTCGTGCAAAGATTTGAACGGCCTTTGATGAACGTCGCCCTCGTGTTCATGGTGGTGATGTTGATTGCTGGTTGGTACACGGTATTCCGCGTGAATTTCGATTCCGCCGTGGTGATTGCGGCGGGAATTGGCACGGCGGCTGTGGCTTTTGGGGTTTATGGGTGGACGCGCGACGCCCTGTACTTCGTTGCGGGCGGGGCACTCGGAGCGGGTCTCCTTTTCCCGACCGTGCTGGGCATCGTGCCCATGATCATCGGCTTTGTTCTTTTCATCCTGTTAGTTTCGCTCCGCATGTTCAACGACACCTTTGAGGGACGTTAGGAAAGGGACATCATGGCAAATCCAATTAGGCTGACGACGGGCGACAAGGCCCCTGATTTTACGCTCGATACCGACGACGGCAGCGTGACGCTCTCGGAGGAGGTCGCCAAGGCGGAGCAGGGCGTGATCGTTTACTTCTATCCGAAAGCAATGACCCCGGGGTGCACCACGGAGGCGTGCGATTTCCGCGACAGCGAGAACTCGCTCAAGGCCGCCGGTTACACGGTGATTGGCATTTCGCCTGATTCGGTTGACTCGCTGAAGAAGTTCGCCGAGAAGGAGTCGCTCAATTACACGCTCGCCTCTGACCCAGACAAGCAGGTCATGAAGGAGTATGGGGCGTTCGGGACGAAGATGAACTACGGCAAGGAAGTTGAGGGCGTCATTCGCTCCACGGTCGTGGTGGGCAAGGATGGCAATGTTGTGCACGCCGCGTACAACGTTAAAGCTACTGGTCACGTGGCGCGGCTGCGCCGCGACCTCGGGATTGACGAGTAACCACCGGGGTGCCGAACTCCACCCACGGGCAATTTCTCGTTGCCGAATGCGGCCGTTACACTGATCCAGTAACGCGCGAGTGGCGGAATTGGCAGACGCGCTGGATTTAGGTTCCAGTGTCTTCGGACGTGTGGGTTCAAGTCCCACCTCGCGCACGAGCGGCCACATGATTAGATCATGTGGCCGCTTTTGTGTGTGCTTGTTAGCGGTGCTGGCGGACGCCCGATTGGCGGTGCTGGCGGGTGTGGGTTCGCGATCCGGTGTGTAACCGGGGCAGGTTCTCTCTAAACGGTGCAGGAAGTTCCTGCCCGGTTTGACCGGAACTTGCACCATTTGCGAATGTGGAGCGGGCTCGGCGGCTCGGCCGGCCCGCCCCGCGAGCCTCGCTTACGCGTAGAGGTTCTCGATCTCGTTGGCGTAGCGCTTGGCAACCACGTCGCGCTTGACCTTGAGCGACGGCGTCAGCAGCCCATTTTCCACCGAGAAGTCGCCGTTCACCACGGAGAACTTACGGATCGATTCGGCGCGCGACACCTTCTTGTTCGTGCGCTCAATCGCACGCTCGAGCGAGGCGAGCACGCCGGGGTGCTTGGCAGCCTCAACCACGCCCATGACGGGCAGGTTATGGGCCTTCAGCCACGCCGGAAGCATCTCGGCATCGAGAGTGATGAGCGCACCGATGAACGGCTTCTGGTCGCCGACCGCCACGATCTGCGAAATGAGCGGATGGCTACGCAACGGATCCTCGAGGGCAGCGGGGGAGACGTTCTTGCCGCCGGCCGTCACGATGATCTCCTTCTTGCGACCTGTGATCGTGAGGAAGCCCTGCTTGTCGAGCTCGCCCAGGTCGCCGGAGTGGAACCATCCTTCGGCATCCAATACCTCGGCGGTCGCCTCTGGATTGTTTTGGTAGCCCTGGAAAATCTGCGGCCCGCGGATGAGCACCTCGCCGTCGTCGGCGATTTTGATGTCGGTGCCCGGGAGCGGCGTGCCCACGGTGCCCATCTTGATGTTGTCGAGATGATTGACCGTTGCCGGGCCGGTGGTTTCGGTCAGGCCATACGCCTCGACGACGGTCAGGCCGATACCGCGGAAGAAGTGGCCGATGCGCGTACCCAGCGGAGCACCCGCGGAGACGGCGTAGTTGCAGTTCTCGCCGATGATGTTCGTGATCTTCGACAGCACGAGCTTGTTGGCGATCTTGTACTGGATAGATCGGATCGGCCCGCCACCCTTCTTCGAGTACTGAACTGCCACCTCGGCGGCCCAGCGGAAAATTTTGCGCTTCGTGCCCGCGCCGGCCTTCGCCTCGGCGGCGTTGTAGATCTTCTCGAGCACGCGCGGAACCACGAGGAGTGTGGAGGGCTTGAACGTCTGGATATCTGCCAGCAGGTTCTTGAGGTCCGGCGTCTGACCGACCACGCCACGGCCCGCAATCGCGAGAATGAAGACGACGCGCGCCATGACGTGCGCCATCGGCAGGAACAGCAGCATGCGGGTCTGCTTCGTGTCGATGATCTGACGCATGTGCGGGATGACGTTGAGCCCCATGTCGATGAAGTTGCCGTGCGTGAGTTCCACGCCCTTGGGCTGCCCGGTCGTGCCGGACGTGTAGATCACCGTTGCGAGCGTGTCCCCGGTGAGTGCGTCACGACGACGGTCGACCTCGGCCAGCTCCACACTCTCGCCTTGCGAGTAGAGCTCGATGAGCCCGTCCTGATCGAGGGAAAGGACGCGCCCGAGGCGGGGCGTGCGCTGCGACTCGACGAGAGCGGCCTGCACGTAGGTGTCGGTCATGACGAAGCGAACATCGGAGTTCTCGAGGATCCAGCGGATCTGCTCGGCCGAGTCCGATTCGTAAATGGGAACGACGACGAGGCCCGCGCTCATGGCGGCAAGGTCGATGAGGTTCCACTCGTAGGAGGTGGCGCCGAAGATTGCGACGGCGTCGCCTTCCTTGAGCCCCTCGGCGATGAGGCCGCGGGCGACGGCGTTGACGTCGTTGAGATACTGGGTGGTGGTGACTTTCTTCCACTCGCCGAGGTTGACCTGGCGTTCAATGCAGACTTGATCGGGCCAGTTCTTCTGGCGGCGGGTTAAGAGCCACGGGATGTTCATCCACGGCTCGATCTCGATTGTGCGCTTCTCGGAGAACGAGCCGTCGCGATTCTTCTTCACCATGTGCGTCCTTACGGATAGGTAACTGACCGAATAGTAGGTTACGTTACCGTAACGAGAGTGCAGGCTCGGTTATTTGCGCGTGGAACGTCTCACACACTCAGATGCGCGCTAGGCTGAGGACATGAAAATTGCGCGCCTTTCACTGAATCAAGGTCCACGCTTTGCTGTCGTGGACGAAGACACCGGCAACTACATGGTTCTCGCAGATGATCCTATGTATTCGGGTATCGAACCGACCGGTCAGGTCGTCGCCCAAGCGGACGCGAACCTCGTCTCGCCGATGATCCCTCGCTCGAAGGTGGTGGGCATCGGGGATAACTACAACACGCCGAGTAACCGTCCGGATCCCGAGACTGTGCCGACGGTTTTCCTGAAGCCGAACACCGCCGTCGTCGGGCCAAACGTTCCGATCACGATCCCCAGCTGGGCGGGCGACGTACGCCACGAGGCAGAACTCGCCGTCATCATCTCGCGCATCGCCAAGGACGTGCCGGTGGAAATGGCCGACGACGTCATCTTCGGCTACACGGTAGCCAACGACGTCACCGATGCTACGACACAAGCCACGGACGCACAGTGGTCACGCGCCAAGGGCTTCGACACCTCGTGCCCAATCGGCCCGGTCATCGTGACCGAGCTCGATACGTCCGACCTGCAAATCACCATCTCGGTCAACGGCGAGGAACGCGGGCGCGGCACCACCGCCGACCTCGCACGCGACGTCAGGCAGCTCGTGTCCCAGGCCTCGCACATGTTCACGCTCTTGCCTGGCGACATCATTTTGACGGGCAGCCCGTTCGCGGCGGTTGAGGCTGCGGTCGGCGACGACGTCGTGTGCGCCGTCGAGGGAATTGGCGAGTTGCGTAACCCGGTGGTTGCGGACTCCTAAAGCACTGAGTTGCTAGCGCGCCGATGCCCTAGAGTGCTGGCCCAGAGCACGGGCGCAGAGCCCGGGCCAAGAGTACAGACCCAGAGCAACCAGAGCCCAGGCGCGCTAGAGGCCAAAGGCCTCGTCGATCTGGGCGATGGCCTGCTCGAGGATGGGCCGCGGCGTGGCAAGGATGATGCGCGCGTAATTCTCGTAGCCCTCCCCGCATGCGAGGCCAGGTGTCAGCGCTACGCCGCAGTTATCCTGAATCCACTGTGCCGCCGGGCTCGTGACGATCCCGCTGTCCGCCGCCTCCGTGAAATCCAGCCAGCCGATGTACGTGCCCTCGATGTGCGGCGCCCACACGCCCGGCCAGCGCTCGACGGCCTGCTCGAAGAGATCGCGGTTGCCGCGAAGGTAGTCGAGGATCTCCGCGCGCCACTGCCCGCCGTCGTTGTACGCGGCGATGGTCGCGCTCGCGCCGAGTGTTGACGTGATGGACGCGGCCCACCCCAGATAGGGCTCGAGCTGCGCTTCGTGCTCGGGATTGGACAGCACGAGTTGCGCGCACTTTAGCCCCGGGATCGACCAGCCCTTCGACGCCGCCACGGCCGTCACCGTGTGAGACGCGGCCACATCGTTGACCGAGGCGTAAGGAACATGCTCGCCCTCGAGGACGAAGGGCGCATGGATATCGTCGGAGAACACGTGGGCATCGGGAAACTGGTCGACGACCTCCGCCAGTGCCTCCAGCTCCTCGCGCGTATACACGCGACCGGCTGGATTCGCTGGATTCACGAGCAAGAGCATCTGCGCCCCGCGCTCGAAGCCGGCCCGAATGCCTTCCAGATCAAGCTCGTAGCGGCCATCGACGAGCCGCGATGGGACCTCGATCATCTCCCGGCCCATCGCGGGTACGAGGGCCGTGAACCCCATGTAAGCCGGTGTTGGCAAGATCACGGGCGAACCCGACGTCGTTAACTGATCGATGACGACGCGCGCCGCCGAGACGACGTCGGGAATCGCGAAAACCTGCTCGGACCGCGGAGCCCACGCCGTGTTGTCCGCCAGCCAGGTAGCGGTGGCCTCCTGCAGGGCCCGTTTAGCGGCGTCGGATCGGTAGCCAATGCCCGGGCTATCGGCGTAATCACGAAGTACTTTCTTAATCGGTTCAGCGATCCCCAGGTCCATTTCGGCAACGAACATGCCGATGTCGTCTGGGAACGCTGCCCACTTGAGGGTGCCGGAGTCTCGGAGGTGGTCAAGAGTCATCTCATCGAAATTCATGTTTCCACTCTAGCGGGGTAGCCTAGAGGAACTATGAGCAATAAAGTTCGCGTTCGCTTTTGTCCATCTCCAACCGGCACCCCGCACGTGGGTCTGATCCGCACATGCCTGTTCAATTGGGCCTATGCCCGCCACACGGGAGGCACGTTCATTTTCCGTATCGAGGATACGGATCAGGCACGTGATTCGGAGGAGTCCTACCAGCAGCTTCTCGATTCGCTGCGCTGGCTCGGCTTGGATTGGGACGAGGGCGTCGAAGTGGGCGGCCCCCACGAGCCGTACCGCCAGTCCCAGCGCATGGATATTTACGCCGACGTGGCCAAGCAGCTTGTGGACGGCGGGTACGCTTACGAGTCGTTCACAACGCCGGAAGAGACGGAAGCGCGGCACGTGGCGGCTGGTCGCAACCCCAAGTTGGGTTATGACGGCTACGATCGCGATCTGACCGACGAGCAAAAGGCGGCATACCGAGCCGAGGGCCGCGAGCCGGTTTTGCGCATGCGGATGCCCGATGAGGACATTACGTTCAACGACACGGTGCGCGGCGAGGTGACCTTCAAGGCAGGCTCGACGCCCGACTACGTGATCATGCGCGCCAACGGGCAGCCCCTGTACACGCTGACGAACCCGGTCGACGACGCGATCACCGAGGTCACCCACATTCTGCGCGGCGAGGATCTGCTCTCGTCCACACCACGCCAGATCATCATGTACCGTGCCCTGCTCGAGCTCGGCATTGCGAAGAACATGCCCGAGTACGGCCACCTGCCCTACGTCATGGGCGAGGGGAACAAGAAGCTCTCCAAGCGAGACCCCGAGGCGAATCTGCTGCTCCATCGCGAGCGCGGCATGATCCCGGAGGGTCTGCTCAACTACCTCGGCCTGCTCGGATGGTCCGTTGCCGCTGATCGTGACCTGTTCGATCGCGAAGAAATGATCGAGAAGTTCGACGTGCACGACGTGAACCCGAACCCGGCGCGTTTTGACGACAAGAAGGCCGTGGCGATTAACGCCGAGCACATCCGCCGTCTCGACGCCGAGGACCTGCGAGATCGCCTCCTGCCGTACCTGAAGAAGGACGGGCTGATTGATACGGAGAGCTACGCAGAGCTCGACGCCGACACGCAGGCGATCCTTGACGCCGCGGCTCCGCTCGTACAGACCCGCATCCAGCTCCTTGGTGAGGCGCCGGCCTTGATGGACTTCCTGTTCAAGAGCGCAGATGAGCTCGAGTATCAGGACAAGCCCGTGGCGAAGCTGCGCGACACGGCACCAGCGGTGCTCGATGCAGCCACGGCGGCGTTTGAGGACGTCGAGGAGTGGACGATCGACAACATTAAGGCTGCCGTGGACGAGCACGTGACGAACGCTCTCGAGATCAAGCCGCGCTTTGCCTTCCAGCCGCTATTCGTGGCGATGACGGGCACTAACGTGTCTCTTCCCGTGGTTGACTCCATGGCGATCTTGGGCAAGGACGAGACGCTCGCTCGCCTTCGCCGCTTCCGCGCGACGATCTAGATAGCCTGGCGCAGCGCTTAATGGTCCCGCACAGGATCCACGAAATAGATCGTTGATCCGGGCGTCCATCCTGTGAGCATCGCCGTGCCCGTAAGGCCCTCGGAGTCGACGACGATCGGCACGTACGCAAGCTGGAGCGCGGCAGGTATTCCGTAGCGGACGGCGTCGTAATTCTGGGCCAATGCGTGCCAGTTGACCCCGAGGCTGATGGGCGCCTGCGTGCCAGCCCAGTCGTGGGACATGGACGTGCCGTTGATCTCGCCCAACCTTGTGGGGTATCTCTCGATGAGGGAGCGGACTGAGTCGACGTCGGATAGCTCGTAGACGCGAAGGTCGCGAAGTGTACGAAGTGGGTGGTCGATCGCGAAATCGCCGGCGTCGTCGCCGTAAACCTCTGCGGTAGATTCGACCGGAATAGACTGGAGGCGCTCACGCTCAAGATCTGCCAGGAGTTGTGCTCGCGTCATCCCCATGGCCGCTAGATCCGCGTCGGTAATGTGACTATCGTCCTCGGCGAACGCCTCCGGATCCTCGCGGTCGTAGGCAATCCACACGGGCATGGGAATCTGGGAGCTCGCCCACCAACTAAACCCGACCAGCTCGGGCGGAGTCCCTCCAACCAACCGCGCACTCGAGTCAAAACGGTGCTCGACATGGGCGACGTCGGGGCGCGTGAGCCACTGCTCGAGGCCGGGCAGCTGGAGAAGCTGACCAAGCACGGCATCGGCCTGATCGCGTTGGGCTTGCGTTGCCAGTGCGTCGATTGCAATGTCACGTGCGTGGGTCCCAAAGGCGTAGCCTACCGTGGCAGAATTTAGCGCCTGCTTGATCGCCTGGGCGTCGATCGCCTCTGCTGTGATGGCAGCACGCGCCCATGTTAAAACCGCCTCCCAATAGTCGTGAACGTAGCGCGCGAACTGCGCGAACGGCGAATCGGGTTTCGGGATGGATTCGACGTATGCGCGTTGTTCATCCGAGACAGCGCCAACTAGCCAAGTGAATTGGCTGGTAGATGAAGGGTCGGCGTCGGGTAGCAGATGAATATTCGGGAGCTGTTGTAGGCCGGACGCCCATTGCGGTGCGCTACCGTGCACCGGATCGCAGATGCCAGCCAGACTCTCAATGGCTGTTCGCGTGAGGAGACGCCCGTGGAGTCCGGGGTGGACTGTGAGCTTGGACGGGTGCCAATCGCGCACAGCCGTATCACGCCTACGAAACCGCACCATTGCGATCAATCCTCGCGGTATTCACGCCCGGGCCTGGCACCGGCGAGCGCGTCGGCAGCGCGGATGAGCCCCAGATGCGAAAACGCCTGCGGATAGTTTCCAGCCAACCGGCCATGCTCGGTGGAGTACTCCTCGGAGAGCAGGCCAAGTGGCGAGGCCACGGCCACCACGCCGTCCATGATGCGCTTGGCGTCGTCGTCGCGCCCGGTCAGCGCGTACTGCTCCGCGAGCCAGAACGTGCAGATAATAAACGGGTACTCGTCGCCATCCAGCCCGTCCTTGCCGGACTGGGTGCGATAGCGGTGCAGGAAGCCGTGCTCGTCGAGGAGGTCCTTCTCAATGCGCTCGACAGTGGAGAGCATGCGCGGATCGTCGTACTCGATGAAACCGATCTGGGGGAGTTGGAGCAGCGAGGCGTCCACCTCGGTGGATCCGTACGTCTGCGTGTATGACTGGATCTCCTCGTTCCAGCCCCGCTCCTCGACCTCCTTGCGCAGGGCGTCGCGGTGCTTGCGCCACTTCTCCACGTTGCCTTCGAACCCGTGTTCTTCCACGGCGCGAATTCCGCAATCGAACGCCGCCCACATCATTGCCCGCGAATGCGTGAATTCTTCGAGCTCGCCGCGCATTTCCCAGATGCCGTGCTCGGGGCGGTCGAGATTCACGGCGGCGTATTCGAGGAGTTCCTTTTGGAGGTTCCACGAGCGTTCGTCTTCGTCGATACCGGCCTCGCGCATCTTCGCGAGGGCCACCATGACCTCACCGACGACGTCGCCCTGGAACTGCTCAGCCGCTCCGTTTCCGATGCGCACCGGCCTCGAGTTTTCGTAGCCGGGCAGGTGCTCGAGCTCGTGCTCGGGCAGGTGGAGCTCGCCGCCAAGGCCATACATGATGCGCAGGCTGTGGATGTCGCCCGCCAGCGCGCGCAGCAGCCATCCGCGCCACGCCATCGCGCCGTTCTTGAAGCCATGTGCGATGAGTGCCTCGATCGTCAGCGCCGAATCGCGCAGCCAGGTGTAGCGGTAGTCCCAATTGCGTTCGCCACCGAATTCCTCCGGCAGCGACGTCGTGGGTGCAGCCACGATGCCGCCCGTGGCGTGATCCGTGAGCGCGCGCAAGACGAGGAGCGATCGCGTGATGTAGTCCGCGTAAGGACCCTTCGCCTCGATGGTCGAGGACCACTCATCCCAGTACTCGAGCGTGTCTTCCAAGAGCTTGTCAAAATTATCCCGCTCGGGCTTGTCCGTGTAGCTCAGAGCCCAGATGAGGTCCCAGCGCAGGGTGTCGCCTTCCTTCAGGGGGAACGACGCGCGGTGAGCCTCGTCGTCGGGCGTTGGCAACGGGCCCGTCAGGTACACGGCGTTCGGGCCGGCGGTGGCCTGAAGTGCGCGCCTGCCCTCAATCGTCACCTGTTCGACCCACGGCACAGACTCGCCGTAATTGAAGCGGATGCGGAAATCCATCTCGATCTCCACCTCGCCGCTCGTGCAGGTGACCTCGCGAATGAGATCAGACTCATCGGTGATGTCGCCGCGGGTGGGCATGTACTCGGTGATGGTTGCGGTTCCCGTGGGCGTCTCCCACTCGGTGTCAAGAACAAACGAGCCATCCCGGTATGTGCGCGAGACGACCGTGCCGTCCTTGGGCGCCAGCTTCCATCGCCCGTGCGATTCATCGCCCAGCAGCTTCGTAAACACCGCCCCGGAATCAAATCGGGGCAGGCATAGCCAGTCAATCGATCCGTCTTCAGAGACGAGTGCGGCAGTGCGCATATCGGACAGGAGCGCGTATTGTTCCAAATGTGTACTCACGTCCGAATCCTTTCAGGATCGGCCACGTTTTTTGCCTCCATTTAGCGCCCCGCGATATTTCGGCCGCGAAAGGCGCAATTGCCTAGTGCGAGCCGCGAGGCGGTTCATACGATGGGGACGTGAAGAAGACATTTATCATCCTTGGCGGCGCGGGCGACCTCGCGCAACGACTACTCATCCCCGGCATCGCGGAGTACGCCTCGATTGAGGGCGTGGAGTTCACAATCGTGGGCGCCGGACGCACCGATCCGGGCGACTACGCGGAGTTTGTCCGCGAAGCCGCCGCCGACGTCGACGACGACGTGGCAAAGGATCTCGCCTCGCGGGCCGAGTTCGTGGTGGCGGACGCAACGAAGACGGAGGACCTGCGCAAGCTCATCAAAGGCCGCGGTTCCGACGTCGTCGTGTATTTCGCTCTCGCGCCGGAAATCGCTGTCGACGCGATCGATGCGATGAAGGGCGCGGACGTCCCGGAGTCGATGACGTTCGCGATGGAAAAGCCCTTCGGCGACGACGCCGACGCGGCGGCCGAGCTGAACGCCCACCTTCTCGACTTGCTTGACGAGGAACAGATTTTCCGAGTCGATCATTTCTTGGCGACGTCGGGCACGCTCAACTTCGATGCGCTGCGCAAGGCGAACAGGCTGATCACGTCGTCGTGGTCGAATGAGGACGTTCAGGCAATCACGCTGACGTATAACGAGATGGTGGCGCTCGAGGGCCGCGCGGAGTTCTACGAGTCGACCGGCGCGGCTGAGGACATGCTGCAGTCGCACCTGCTCCAGACCTTGGCACGCATTCTTGCTTTCGGGGACAGCACGCCAGAGGACATCCTCAAGGCGATCAAGCCGCTATCGGCCCGGAAGGGACGCTACACCGAGGGCACGGTGGACGGAAAGAAGGTTCCGTCCTACGTCGATGAAGAGGGCGTGGATCCGGCAAACGACACGGAGACGTGGTTCCGGGTGGTCGTGGACGTCGATACGCCCACGTGGACGGGTGTTCCGATCACGCTCGAATCGGGCAAGGCCTTTGGCCAAGAGGTCAACGAGATCTGTCTGACGTTCAAGCCAAACGGCGAGTGCGAGCCGAACAAGCTCACGCTCGGCTTCAACGACGAGGACGTGGCCATCACCCTGAATGCGGCTGATCCCGCGCGCATGGGAAGCACGGTAATTGAACTGACTGCCGATCTGGCGCCCGTCAAGATGTCCGCCTACGGGCGCGTGGTCAAGGGCATCATCGAACACATCGACTACCTCGCCGTTGCGGCCGACGCCGCGGTGCTGGGGTGGGACGCCATGGAGCGCATCGGGCGCCTGCTCGAGGACGCTGAGATGGAGGAATACCCGGCGGGTATCGACGAGATCGAGTAGCCCGAACAGGCAGGCTGGCTGAGCTTCTGGCTCGCGCGGAGGGTGAGTACCTTCACGTGCGAGCCAGTTTGCCTAGCAGGGTAGTGGTGGTTAAGATAAATACTCGTTGCCCTCCTGAGGGAGGCGCACCACCTTGGGGTATGGTGTAATTGGCAGCACGAGTGATTCTGGTTCATTTAGTCTAGGTTCGAGTCCTGGTACCCCAGCAAGACGGTCGATTGATCGTTGAACGGTCGAAAGATCGTTGCGGTTTTCCGCGAAATAGGCCCCGTTCGTCTAGCGGCCTAGGACGCCGCCCTCTCACGGCGGTAACACCGGTTCAAATCCGGTACGGGGTACAGGTTGCATCAACCTAGGTGCAATCAGTTAATATTGACCAGCAGTTTATATTGCACGGCAGTATTGGCTCATAGGCCCCGTTCGTCTAGCGGCCTAGGACGTCGCCCTCTCACGGCGGTAACACCGGTTCAAATCCGGTACGGGGTACAAGATGAGGCCCCCGGAGAAATCCAGCA
>NZ_JBHWPL010000006.1:0-13474 GCF_043424875.1 Trueperella sp.
AGCCACATCGGCTTCTTCCCGCAACCTGACGGAACGTACATCTAAATTCAGGCGCATCGGAAAGAATATAGGGGCGGCGGTCGAAATGACCGCCGCCCTTTTGATGCGTATCACCTCTAACCGGCATTAGCTCGGCGTAACCGCCTGCGTCGGGACCGTAAATCCCACGAGAAGCAGGGTGGCGAGAAGTGCAAAGTGAAGTGTTCTCCGAATGGTTACCATGTTCGATCCTTCATGCGGGAAATGTGAGCGCTCGGCCACAGAACCGAGGTTTCTTGGTCAGCATTAGGCTGACGGAATACAATCAACTGAATCGTCAAGTCTAGGAGGACGTATGGGCCGCTTGCGCAAGTGGCTTCGGGCTAAGTCCGAGGGATCCCCCATTCTTAAAAACATCCTCATTTTGGTGACGGGTACGACGCTGTCGCAAGCGATCGCGGTCATTATATCTATTTTCACGGCCCGGCTTTTTACGCCAGAGGTCTTTGGCCAGATGGCAATTTACGGTGCGATCACGGCTGTTATCGCCGCAATCGCGGCGTTGAGATACGACATGACCGTTGTGCTTCCAAAGTCGGACGACGAGGCACGAGTTATAGGAAAGCTGGCGACCCGTAGTGTCATCGTCGTATCACTGACAACGACGCTGCTCGCCTTCCTACTTAAAGACGTCGTGATCTCCATCTGGGACGACGAAGAACTTGCCAACTGGATGCCATTTGCCGGCTTAACCGTGTTTTTCCTAGCGCAGGTGACCCTGCTTCAGTATTGGTATAACCGCAAGCGCGAGTACACGATCATCGCCCGCAACCGAGTTCAGCAGACGATTGGTTCGGCAGGAGGCCAGCTCGCGTTTGGCTTGGCTGGCCTACGTAGTATGCCGGGTCTGTTATTCGGAGTCATGGCGGGGCAGGCTTTCGCGTTCTTTTGGCTGAACTCAAAGGCCCAAGAGTTTCGCGAGAATCCAGGTCCCGATGCTCCGACGATCAGACAGGTGGCGGCTAAGCACAAGAAAATGCCGCTACTTAACCTGCCGAACGCGCTCGTAGATGCTGTGCGAACCAACGGTATTGTTATGATTATCGGAACGTTCGCCCTCAGCCTCGTGGGGCAATTCAATCTCGCGTGGCGAGTGCTCCAAGTGCCGATCGGTCTTATTAATGGCGCAGTTCAGCAGGTGTTTTATCGCGAACTCGCAGACATCACACCAGGTTCGATGCAGAGGCTTATACGGATAACGATCCGCAGGGCGATTCTACTTTCCGCAATACCGTTCGGGACCATCTACATCATCGCGCCGTGGCTCTTCCCATTCGTGTTTGGAGAGCAGTGGGATCTCGCTGGAGATATCGCACGTGCCTTGACGCCGTGGCTTGCCCTTCAGCTTGTAACCTCTCCTATTTCTACGGTGTTCGTGGTGACCTCAAAGCAGCATTGGATGCTCGCCTTTGCCATCGTGTTTGCGGCGGCGCCCCTGAGCTGGCTTCTTCTATCACCCTTGCCGTTTATGGACACGTTAACGATCCTTGGTCTCATTATGGCAGGCCTCTTGATCATCAATCTGATCCTTGCAGATCGTGCCGCTGCCGCTTTCGATTCTCAAGATCCTGAGGAGGTCGCGTGATTCGCTTGTTCGACGGCGACCGTACCGCCACCCTTGACAGCGACGCACGCGTCCGTCGCGGGAGTACCTCCGGGAACTCCGAGCCCTATAGCGCCGTGGTCGCAATGGGCTCAGAAAAGGCGATCAATGCCGGGTACACCGCGGCTTTGGATAAGAACGTGCCACTCATTGTTGTGATCGATGAATTGGCCGGAACTTGGGAGAGTTTAGGTGATCTCGGTTCTACGGTTCGGCACGCGGTTAGACACGCGACGTTCCGACTCACCGTCGATGATGTGGACACGATAAACGAGTACGTTGGCACCGACGATTTCCGCCACATCGACGGCGAGATCCTGGCACAGATCCCGGAACTTGTTCGCCAGGCCAAAGATATATGGGCTCGGCCTGCGATGGTGTTCCATGCGCCGTTTGAGATTCCTGCTCGGGCTAACTCCGCAAGCCGGGTTCGCCCGCGCAAGATGAGAGAAGCGTTTCGCGCCACCCACAGGGTTATCGACCTGTCCGGTAGCCCCAAGGATCGCGCACGCGCCTATCGGGAGCTACGTGCGCTCCTGAGAGCAGGGGTCAGGCCGGAGTTCGCGTACTCAGAGAACTCCACCCAGCCCAACCTCTTCGCTTCGCCGATCAAGGACGGAATCCTGCCCGGTTTAGAGACACGCATCTTCCGTTTTCTCAAGAAGGCTGGCATCCCACTCGGTCAGTTCTATCGCGACGTCTATTGGAAGTTCTCCGACAAGACTGGCTCGCGGCGAGGAATCAAAGCATCGTTGTATACGGCCGCGTATACCTACGACGTGAAGCTCTTGGAGTCGATTGGCGCTCACGTATTCTTACCGTCCATTCCGATGGCTTCATACCTGCCGGAGTTATCTCGAGTATCCGAGCTTCCTCCTGGCTCTGAGCCCGTTGATTCAGCGCAACCTGAGCCTCTGAAGTTGCTTTACGTCGGAGGTCTTGGACCCCACTATCGGCTCCATCTCATGATCGCCGCGATGGCTGCGCATCCGAACATCACGCTTACCCTGTGCGTGCCTGAAGCGAATTGGCACAATATGCGCGCCGACTACGAGCCGTTGCCGAACAACGTCGTCGTCCGCCATGAATCTGGCGAGGGGCTCCGGCAGCTCTACGACGAGACGAATGCAGGGGTCCTTTTTGTGGAGCCCGACGACTACTGGGGTTTTGCGGTGCCGATGAAGTTCTACGAGTATCAAGCCCACGGCAAGGCTGTGGTGGCCACGGCAGGCACGTACGCGGGCAAGCTCGCCACGTCGGCGGGTATCGGCGAGGCGATCGAGTACACGGCAGACGCGATCGATGAGCTCCTTGGCCGCTGGGAAGCTACCCCTGAGCTCGTACGCGCGTATACGCGCGAGGCGAGCATGTCGCGTAACGAGCACACGTGGGAGAGTCGTGCAAGGACAGTCGCTGAGAAACTAACGAGTGACTAACGCTTTTGACGTTGAGCCGTTAGACGTTCCTTGAGCTCACGCGCAAAGTCGGTGTATAGCTGCTCGGAATCGGACATCGTTGCCCAGGTGTGACGAGCGTTTGCGGCGTGGTCACGCGCTGCTTCCGAGCCCATCTTAAAATGCTTCTCGATGGCGTCTGCAATCTCTTGCGCGCTCGGATTCAGCGCTAGGAGCGTGCCGTTTTCGCCGTCGTGCACAATTTCAAATGTGCCTCCCGCGTCCGTTGCAATGACGGGGAGGGAGCTGGCCAGCGCCTCCATAATCGTCACCGGGACACCCTCACTATTCGATACGTTAACGAACGCACAGATGCCCGGATCAAGGTGATAGGTTCGTACGAAATCACTGGGTTGCTGTCCAAGCAGCTCAACCGAGGACTGCTCGCTGAGCTGCGCTCCGCGGGAAATAAGATCATTGAGTACATCCGGGTTGCCACCACCGATGTGCGTCCATCGAATCGGAGTGCCACGGCGATCGACCTCTGCGACAGCGTCCATCAGGAGGGAGAGCCTCTTGACCGGACTGGTACCAGAACATGACACGATCCAGTTCTCCGGACTACGACGCTCCACCGCCGGCTGCTCGGGAACTCCTAGGCGGCGCACAACGATCTTGTCCTGGCGCGGAAAGCGATGCGGCGGCAACAAGCTGGCAGCTGTATCCGAAATCGCGCATACCCGATTCATGACGCGCGAAAAATATGGGCGTGCCGCCAGATATCCGGACGGATTTACGCCTTCGTCCAGATCGTAACGATGGGCTCGCGACATCAGAGTTGTGGGCCCCCGGTCAAACTCGTTGACCGCAAGCTGGCGCCCCACACCGACGCCGTAATACATCCAGTACGAGTACAGCACCACTGAGCTGTACGCGCTCAAATCCACATCCTTGAGCGCGCTCGAGACTCGGTCATACTTTTCGAGGCACTCGGCCGCAAACACAAGATCCGCCAGTAGTTTGCGCGGCGCGGTGACATTTCGCCAATCCACGAAACCCTCTTGTGAGGTGAGGATGCGCGGTAGTTTGCGCACGAGATTCTGCCACTTGTTGATGCCGGGGTCGGATGCCGGGCGCACAACCCTGACGTTGCCGGGAACCTCCCGAGTGATGTCGTCGTTAACAGAACGACGGACGGGCACAATGATGATCTCGTCATGGACCTGTGCCAGATAGGGCAGTTCCATTCCGAAAAACTCTTCGCCCGTTCCACAGGGGAAGTGGTCGGTCAATACGAGGAGAAGATCCTTACTCATGTAAATCCTTAGAGATAGTGTTCGTAACCGCGAAGAACGACGTCGAGAGTTGCCCCAGGCGAATGGTGTTGTTGAACCCACGAATGGGTGTCGGGTAGGTGCTCGGAGTTGAGAATTTCGGCGACGGTTCGGGCAAGCCCATCGGCGTCGTCCACTGCCACCGTTCTGCCGAGGACGGGTGGGTCCACAAGTGAAGGCGAGGAGCCGTCATACCAGTCAGGATTGAGAGGGGAGACCAGCGGCACATTGAGGTCCAGAGCATCGAGTTCGGATGCTCCCATCACTCCACTTTGTTGGCCAATGGCTACCCGGGCGCCCGCAATGATTGCCAGATAGTCAGGGTATTGCTGCTTCGGAATGAGGTGGACCCCAGCGTCCCGCGCCTGGTCAGCGTTCGGGCCCCAGTCCAGACCAACAATCCTGATCGAATCTCCTACCTGTGCCTTGAGCGCACGCACGAAGTCAATCTGGAATTGGCCGCCCTTAACCTCTTCCCACCGTGAGGTGAAAAAGATGTAGTCCGCAGTTTCGAGATCAGCGGGGGCTGCTCCCAGCGGCGTAGAACTCGCCGCGACTGGCACGGGGGCCAAGATCGCGTCGGGTCGGTGTGGGAGAGTGTGTTCGCGAATGTCAGGCGTTGAGTAGTACACCACTGATGCGTCTCTAACGGCGGTGAGAACGCGCTCACGGAACTCCGGTTTGTATTGCTGAGTTCGTATATCGGTGCCGTGAAGATGGAGCGCATATGTGCGCAGAGCCCATGAGACGTGGGGTAGAGCAAGCGAACTGTGTAAGTGAATGAGCGGGTGGCGAATCCGATGCCGAGCGAAGTTCGCTTCCCACGCCACGCCGCGCACCGCTTTGTGTACGAGGGTGGCGATACGCGAGGAGTGTTGCTCAGTAGTCGCCCACTGGAGAACGGTCCAGTCGTAGCCACGACGGCGAGCTTCGTTGACGAGCACAGTGGCCGTGAACGCCGGGTCGCCAAGGTGTAACATCTTTTGCCACGGTTCGTTCATGGTTCATTAGTCTAGCGTTGATCCGTGCGCGGCGGTTCGTTGCTCTGACGTCTGAGGCAGTTAATCTCACACCGCTGGTAATCTGATTTAATTGTGGCTCCGCGGTCAATCGGGCAGACTATTGAATTTGAGCCATGCGCAGTACGAAACGGAGTTGATTGTGGGCTATTTGACCGACTGGGTTGGATATAGCGGCCTGTTCATCGCATTCATCGCCGTATTGTTCATACCCGGTTACATTGCCCTTCGGCTTTTGAGACTGCCTCGATTTGGTTCCCTTGCCATGGCGCCGTCGTGGACCCTCGCCATCGTGGGAATCGGCGCAATCTTTCTCAAAGATGTATCTATTGGATGGTTTCGCGCGAGCTTCGCACTTCTTGCTCTGATCGTCATCTTGGTGGCGGCACTCGCGTGGCACCACATCCCGCGTTCTTTTGAAACGAGCAAAGCACCCTATGGGGCATTCCCACGGCGTAACAAGGCACTGGCTTTCGGCGTCGTCACGGTGGTCATTCTCGTCCTCATCGTTCCGATCATGATCCGCATGGATCCCAACGTGCCGAACTGGGGTCCTGACCCTATGTTCCACTACAACGGGGTCAACAGCGTCCTCATTAGAAAAGATGCCTCGATGTTCGGTGCGATGGACACCAATCACGGGATTCGGATTAAGGACACCGTCTATCCGGCGGTCTGGCACGGCATCGTCGGGCTCGTGGCGTCTATTGGAAATATCGTTCCCGCCTCGCACATGCTGACCTTCGTCGTCACCCCGCTCGTATGGATTATCGGAATGACGTACCTCGGGGTCACCGCTCTTCCGCACCATCGCCTTGCATCGCTCTTCGTGCCCGTCATGCTGATTGCTTTCCCGGCGTTTCCGGGGTACCTGACGGTCACGAAAGGTTTCTGGCCGAACTCACTCGCGCTCGCGGCCACTCCGGCCGTCATCGGCGGCGCCATCGCCGCTTATCACCGCT
Organism: Trueperella sp.; assembly: GCF_043424875.1. Classification (NCBI taxonomy): domain Bacteria; kingdom Bacillati; phylum Actinomycetota; class Actinomycetes; order Actinomycetales; family Actinomycetaceae; genus Trueperella; species Trueperella sp. The sequence goes on from NZ_JBHWPL010000006.1 coordinate 6,352, forward strand.
ATAAATGGGACGAGAAAAAGTCCGCGAGAGATGTCTTCGGAGTCGCGCTTATAGCCGTGGCCGTCGGCGTCGTTGGTGTAACTGCCACGCATCCGTCCACGTTGTTCTCCCTCGTGTGGGTGACGACCCCGACAGCCATCCTCGTCACCGCACGCTTCATTCGGGAACAACTACGTATCATGACGCGCAATAAATGGGTGATCGGGGGCGTCCTCGCGGTCTTTGCACTCGGAGCGGTCGCCGTTGTACTCGCCAGTATTCCGAAGATCCGTTCCTTCCTCGGCAGAGAGCTCCCGCGAGGGTGGGAGGATTTGCCGGAGCGGCTCGTCTCCGCGCTGGCGAACTGGCCGGTTGGAAAGAATCGAATCCTGCTTGCCGGCGTAGGAATCGTGATCGTCGCTGCCCTTGTGATCGGTCTCCGAGTGGTCGTCCGCCACCGGCACCTCCACTGGATCGGCCTCGCCTGGGGGATGCAGATGCTTATCATCCTGGGCGGTTATTTCCCTCTTGGCATTCTGACATCGCTTGCAGGCCTGTGGTACCACGACATGTACCGACTGTTCTCCGTTCAAGCGATCTTCCTCGCACTCATACTTGCTCTTGCAGTCGCAGAAGTTATCGGGTGGGTGAGCAAGCGTCTTACGAACCGTGAACTCGAACGCACAATCGAGGGTCAAGCGAACTTCGTGCATGCGCAGCCCGCGCTCGTGGCAGCATCCGCGCTCGCCCTCGTTATCGGGCTCGCAGGCGCCACATTCCTCTACAAGAAGCCCACGGTCTACGCGGACGCGGAGCCTCGGTTTGGCGAAGACGAGATTCTCAACTCGCGCGAGGAACTTGAGTTCATTGCCAATCTTGATCAGTACGTGCCCTCCGGATCGATTATCGTCGGTGATCCGACCACGGGCGTCGTATATGCGCCCGCGTACGGAGTGGTCAATACCGTCTTCGCGCAGGTAAACCTTCGTGGGGTCGACGTCGATGGCAACATCTTGGCCAATGACTTCCGGAGCATTGAATACGATCCGCGCGTCTGCCAGATCCTCACCGGGTACGGCATTCGTTACTATTACGAAGACGACCCGATTAATTATCAGAACGTCGATCGCTCGGAGCGCATGCCCGGCCTGTACAACGTTGACACGGCAGGGGACATGTTTGAACTCGTTGAAGAAGTCGACGGCGCACGCCTGTGGCAAATCACATGTCCGGGTGATATGGAAGATCCTTCGTGGTGGTCCATCCGTGACCGGATGAGGACGATTATCGCACCACCGTTTGGCTACTCGCGCTAAGTGCTAACTTGGCTTGAACTCACGCGGTGGGTTCAAGCGCGCCCCGTACCATTGACTGGATTGTCTGCGCTTCGCGCTCAAAACTGAGCTCATGAGCTGCGCGGTTCGTGGCCGACTTCCACGCGCGGACCTGGTCGGGAGTAATCGACGCAAGTGTTTCGATGATCGATTCCACCGTGTAATCCTCGGAAACAACACCGATGCCGTAATCATTGACAACCTTGACCATCTCAATCGACGGCCCCACGGCAACAGCTAGGCGCCCTTGGATGAAGTCAAAGATCTTGTTCGGCAGGGTCAGACGAGCATTGGTAGAAAAGGGCGGTATCCAGAAGATTCCCACGTCATACTCATTGATCGTGTCGGGAATCTCGTGGGGTTTAACCGGATCGTGGAACGTCACACGCGGATTACCTCCAGCCGCCTCCTTGAGCGTCTTCAGGTACGCGCCACCGTCTGCGGCGGGAACGAGATAAAGGTCGAGCGTGTACCGTTCGCCCGCGCGAATGGTTGCCTCAATCATTGCCTCGATGTTTCGCCCGTAGTTGGCTGCGCCGGTATGGACAAGGCGGATCACATCGTCGCTGACACGTGTTGGCTCGAGGTCGTGGAAGGGCGCGGCGTTGCGAACAACTTGAGGGCGTACACCGTACTCGCGCTCGTATAGCTTTGCGATTTCCGCGCCAACGGTGGACGCCGCTGACGTACGTGGCAAGTACTCCCGGCAGATGTGATCCATCAGCGGCGACACGAGGATTCGCCATGCCGCCACGTGGGTTCGTTCGCCCCGCGCCCATTCGTGGAGATCGGCGACGACGGGGGCTCCGTTAGCCACTGCGAACGCGGCTGGAAGTGCACGGGCATCGTTCGCGACGGCGACGTCATAGCGGCGGTCGCCCACGAGCTCCACCGTTCTCTTCGAGGCAGGGGCTGCCATTTCAGCCCGCTTCCACTGGCGTAGTCCGAGCGTGAGGACACCTGGAATCGTTTGGGGCAGGGACGCGTTCCCGTCCGGGATCTGAAAATGATGGGTGGCACCTGCCGGATGATCACCATAACCGACGGTCGTGACCTCACCGACGTGCTCAAGCGCTGAAATCTGACGGAGTACTCGTGCATCGCGATAAATGGGGGAGAATGACACGACGAGGATGCGGTTAGTTGCAGGCATGCAGGTATCATACCTGTTAACGCACACACCGCTAAGAGACGAAGGAGCGCACGTGCCCATCCCGAAAGTGCAGATCGTTTCCCGCATTTTTTCGCCCGAACCGGCGGCTGCATCCTTCCGATTGAGTGCCCTGCGTGATGGTCTCGCTCGAGCCGGCGCACAGGTTCGTGTCATCACGGCTGACGCTCCGGGCGAGGAGAACACTGATCCCTCGATCACGCGGGTGCGAGTGATCCGTGATAAGAACGGGTACGTGCGCGGATACGTCCCCTATCTGTCATTCGATCTCCAGGCTTTTGTTCACATACTCACGCAGCCGGCGCCCGATATTTATGTGGTTGAGCCGCCGCCGACGACGGGGTTCTTCTCCCGGATCGCCGCAGGTATTCGCCGGCGTCCATACGTCTGGTATGCGGCCGATATTTGGTCTGATGCGGCGGCTTCGACGGGAGCTCCGGACTTGATCGTTACAGTATTGCGCCAAGTCGAAAAGTTCGTCATCCGCGGCGCCGCCGGCGTCATCGCAGTATCCGACGACGTCGCCGATCGAGTTCGTCAGCTTGGCGGCCGCTACGTTGACGTGGCGTTTAACGGGGTCAACACGGATCTCTTCAATACGGAGGTTCAGAAACTCACCCCTGCGGAACTCGTAGCCCACGGCGTGAAAGAGCCATTTTTCGTCTACGCCGGAAACGCCTCCGAATGGCACGGAGCTGAGGTATTTGCGCGGGGGTTCGAACGTTTCTGGCAATCAAACCCGCATGCGCAACTCGTCTTCTTTGGACGCGTGGCAGTACAAGAAATTGAAGACATCGCGATCCGACTCTCAGATCAGGCTCGTGATCGCGGAATCAAATGTGAGCCAATAGTTATTCTCGACAATCTTCCACCTAAGCTCGCTGCTCGCTGGCAACGGACGGCCGTGAGCGCACTCGCGTCTGTCAAACCGGGAGCCGGTTACGACTTCGCCTATGCGACGAAGGTGCTCAGCGCTCTGGCGTGTGGCACGCCAGTTATCTACAGCGGGGTAGGGCTTGCTCGAGGCGATATTGCGGACAGCGGTCTGGGACGAGCCGTCGACTACGCGCCCGAGGCGGTCGCAGACGCGTTCGCCCACATGGTCGATCATGGCGAAGACTATTCGGAGCAGCGACTCGAAGGCTGGGTGCGAGCCAACAGATCTATCAAGAGGACCGGAACACTGGCATCCGCCGCAGTCCTAGCAGCCCTTGAGCGTGCTCGGGAACAGTAGTGGGATACCTCGTTCCCTGGATCAGTTATCTACCGATTATCCTCGCCGTCTGCGCGATTGTTTACGTGCCAGGATTCGCGGTTGGCCGAGCGCTGGGCGCTTCACGCTACCTCGCGATCGTCATCGCGCCCGCGTTGACGTTCGCGATTGTCGGCGTTAGCGGACTCGTCCTCGGAGGGCTGGACATCGCGTGGGGTTGGCCGACCTTTCTCATAGCCCTCGCGATTGCTGTTGCCATTGCCGGCGCCGTTGGCCGCCTGCACGCCATGGAGGCGATTAACTCGCTGTGGCGTAACGAGCGAGCCATGACGGTTCGCCAACATTGGGCACATATCGCCATATGTGCGATCGCAGCGTTGTTCCTTATCGTCCCCATCTTGGCGCTCGCGGCGCCTGCGATACCGAGCTCGCAGGCTGATCCGATGTTTCACTACAACGGCGTCAACGTGATCGTGATGAGTGGCAACGCGTCTCCGACGGAAGCGATGGGCGCCAATCACGGCGTGCGTGTCATGCCGTCGACCTATCCGATCGTGTGGCACACGCTTCTTGCACTGTTTGGAAACGGCCACATCATGCCGGCCACCCACGCCTTTGCATATGTGGTCGTGCCACTCATCTGGCTTGCCAGCCTCGATTTTTTCGTCCGCGCCGCCCTGCCGCGTCACCCGAGGGCGTGGGTCGTTGCACCTGCCATCGCAGTCATCCTGCCTTACATGCCGAATTTCCTGAGCGTCTCACGCGGGTTTTGGCCTAACGCCATCGCAATCGCGGTGATACCAGTGACCTACGGATTGGGAGCTCTGATGAGGAGATCCCTTCCTGTCTCGCGCAAACGCGAGATCCTCGTCCCCATTGCACTCATCCTCGGAGTTATTCTCGGCATGGGACTTGCACACCCCGGCGCAGTGTTTGCCACGTTGTGGCCGCTCGTCCCACTCGCAACCGTGCTCGTCGTCGTGGGAACAATCCGTGGTGTGAGGGAAAAATCGAGGCCGTGGTTGATAGTGGGTGGCGGATCCGCACTGGCCATGATCACCGGATCGGTTCTCTTACTTCACCCACGAGTACTGACCTTTCTCCAACGCACGCATCCGCGCTCATGGGACACCGCTGAACGGATCGCCACGTTGCGCACTGAGCTCGCCGATGTCTCGACGGCACTCATCGTCGGCGTTGCGGTGCTAGGCCTAGTGGCGATCGTCGGGGTTGCCCTGGCCATCCGGGTCGCGTGGCGGATCCCGGAGGCTAGGTGGATCGTCATCGCATGGTTTGCGCAGTGGCTTATCGTCTTTGGAAGCTACGTGGATGGGAATATCTTCTCCACAATTGCGGGAATTTGGTATCACGACCCCAAGCGAGCGATGGCGATCCAGATGATCTTTACGACGGTGATCGTCGCACTACTTGTCGATCGCTGGATAGGAGCCAAGGAACGCCACGCACCGGTGATCGCCGTTGGTACGGTCGTGGCATCGCTGGTTTTGGGCGTGGTTATGCGCGTGGGGAGTGTATATCAGGACGCGCGCCCGCCACTTGGCGCGGATCGCATCGTCGACTCTCGCGAGGAGATTGAGCTACTGAGCGAGCTCGACGAGCTCCTGCCTCCGGGTTCGCTCATCATCGGTGACGCGACGACGGGGCTCGGTTATGCGCCGGCGTACAGCCGCGTTGACGTCGTCTTCCCGCAAGTCAATTCCCGCACCTCAGATGTGGATGGTGAGTTCTTGCGTGAGAGTTTCCGCGACATTCACGACGATCCATACGTGTGTCGGGTTCTCAGCGAGTACGGGATCCGGTATTACTACGAGGATGATCCGATTGTGTATCAAAAGCGGAACCGATCCGACACGTGGCCGGGTCTGTACGACGTCGACACATCCCGCGGATTTACCAAGATTGCCGAGTCTGATGGTGGAACGCTGTGGCGAATCGACGCCTGCGGGCCCATCGGTGAGCCGCACTGGTGGGATCTTGAGGAACGCTTCATGCCCGTTCCTCGGCCACGCTCCGACACGCTGCCTAATGACGACCCGCGCCGTATTGACTCGCGTAGTGCGCACCTCGGCGCGCCCTCGACCGCGACCAACTAGTCGACGTGCACTATGACGTATAGGCGCCCTTATCAATTCGACCAAGGGGCATATTGAGATAATCCCTCATGCGGAAGTATCCGAACTCGTAGAGGCACGCGAACCACAAAACCGCATGCGCATGATTCGATGCAAGCTTCAAATAGGGGTGCTCGTGACGCAAGAGCGCGATCACTTCCGCGTTCTCCGGATCGAATCGAATGAAGAACAGCTTCTCAACTTCCCATGAATCCTGAGCGCTGCCTAACCCGGCCTGCAGCTGGTCTCGATCGACGTCGAGGTGCGCAATGTAAGCAAAGCATGGCTGATAACGAAGCTGATCAAAGAAGAACCCGGTCGCCGCCGAACGCGTGACCTCGCCGATAGCGTTCTTTCCGAAAGAGATGCTGAGTTCCTCTTCCAAGGCGCGATCGGAGGATCGCTTGGGGTCGATGGTGCCGCTTGCTCCGCGGTCCTCTGGGATCATTCCCTCAGCAACAATGTGGACGGCCTTTCGTGCCTCGCCGTCGACGACGAGGGTGCGGTCCAAGTTCGCCGTAGAACACAGGAAATTGAAGTAATGCTCGATAGCGGGGCCGCATCCTGAATCTTGCGGTTCTCCCGACGCGTCCGCAGTTGGCGTCTAAAAGCAACGAGTGCGACCGCAATCTCGCCAACGATGATCTCGCGGACGGAGTTGCCGTCCTCCGTGCGCGGATATAGATAGAACGTCAGACCAGCGACCATGATCAACGCGATGATGAGAATGATCGGTTGGACAAGCGGAGAGGTATTGAACCACGAGATGAGTCGCTCAAGGCGTGTGCGATGTTCGGACAAAGAGGAAGATTTGCGGGACGTGGGAACCATTCTAGAGAGTTTCACGCGAGCTCAATGCCACAATCCACGTATCGTATCGGTTGCCACATCACACTAACGAGCGCCATCTCACGTGCGATCGCATTACAGTTCACAGGTCTGGCGCGCAACGTGGAGTATTCCTAGACGAGACTTTCAGATAAGAAGCATAAATACGCACCGCAGTTGTTGCCAATGTTAGAAATTGTGAAACTTTAAAATCGAGTGAGTCGGGAATAGTTCGCCATGTGAAAACATTCGGATAATGGGCCGATGTCTTATATGATCGTGCCTTGTAATCGACATAAAACCGCTGACACTCTTTGATATTCGCGGTCTTGACGGAAGAGCAATCTGGACAAATGTTGAAACGGAGCCAGCGCGATGATGCGGATGTCGACAGAGTATCTTTGATGCGGGAGGCACTTGTTTCCTTTATTTTGTCGCTAATCGTCCATCTTGCGCTTAGATACAA
>NZ_JBHWPL010000007.1:0-18741 GCF_043424875.1 Trueperella sp.
TTTCGGCCTGCAATGAAACGGACATCGGCCCGCGCCCCCTCCCGCGCTACAATTGCCGCAGTTCACGCACGCCCTATTTCGGAGGAATCATGGAAATTAGCATTGGAATTCGCAACGTTCAGCGCGAGCTGACCCTCGACGTCGATCTGACCTCTGAGGAAGTCAGCGAGAAAATCAGCGCCGCCCTCGAGAACAACACGGTTCTCTCCCTCACGGATTCCGAGGGCAAGGTCGTCTTCGTCCCGTCCGAGGCGATCGGCTACGTTCAGGTCAACGAGGCCCCGACGCGCCGGGTCGGCTTCGGTTTCTAGCGCCGCTATCGTTTGAAAGCCCGCCATCTGGCGGGTTTTCTTATGCCCGTTGGCCACGACGAGCGTGTGCGACTGCCCACCAAAGCATAGGTATGGGCCCAACTCGGGTAGAATTGCTCACGGCTGACCGGTCGTCACGGTTTGAAGCAAAGAATTTTCACGATCGGCTGCTCGGGCGCTTTTCCAATCAGGCGCGCCCCTTCCACGTCGAAAGTGAATACTGTGAACGAACAACCACAATCTGGAATTGTGAATACCGCTGGCGCCGTTGTGCGCGAAGCCAACGAGCCGAAGGCTGACATTCAGGCCTCGGCAACCGAGCTCAAGCTCGAAGAAAAGACCTTCGTCGATTACGGCGTCTCGCAGTCGATCGTTGACGCGCTCGCTGCGAAGGACATCACCTACCCCTTCCCCATCCAGGCTCTCACTCTGCCGGTGGCTCTCAAGGGATCCGACATCATCGACCAGGCCAAGACGGGCACAGGTAAGACCCTCGGCTTTGGTATCCCGATGGTCGAAAAGGTCATCGGCCCAGACGAGGACGGCTGGGATAAGCTGCGCGCCCCCGGCAAGCCGCAGGGTCTCGTCGTCGTTCCTACCCGTGAGCTCGCCAAGCAGGTCGCTGGCGATATCCGCGACATCGCGGCCAACCGCAACATTCGGGTCGTCGAAGTCTATGGCGGCAAGGCCTACGAGCCGCAGGTCAAGCAGCTGACGAAGGGCGCCGAGATCGTCGTCGGCACACCTGGCCGGCTCATTGACCTGTCGAAGCAGCGCACGCTGGATCTCACGCACGCCGAGACAGTCGTGCTTGACGAGGCCGACGAGATGCTCGACCTCGGCTTCCTCGAGGACGTCGAGACGATCCTCGCCTCCACCCCGCCCAACCGCCACACGATGCTGTTCTCGGCCACGATGCCCGGCCCCGTCATCACGATGGCTCGCCGGTACATGTCCAAGCCCACGCACATTCGCGCGCAGGCTCACGACGACGATTCGGCCACCGTCAAGCAGGTCAAGCAGGTCATTTACCGCGCACACGCGATGAACAAGTCCGAGGTGCTCGCTCGCATTCTTCAGGTGAAGGGCCGCGGGCTGACGATCGTCTTTACCCGGACCAAGCGCACCGCCGCCCGCCTCGCCGATGAGCTCGAGGATCGCGGCTTCGCTACCGGAGCGCTCCACGGCGATCTCGGCCAGGGCGCCCGCGAGCAGGCTATGCGCGCTTTTCGCAGCGGAAAGATTGACGTGCTCGTCGCAACCGACGTCGCGGCGCGAGGCATCGACGTCGACGACGTCACGCACGTGATCAACTACCAGTGCCCCGAAGATGAGAAGACGTACCTCCACCGCATAGGCCGCACCGGCCGCGCCGGCCACGCTGGCACCGCGGTGACGTTCGTGGACTGGGAGGACATGCCTCGCTGGTCCGTCATCAACAACGCGCTCAACCTCGGCTTCCCCGAGCCCGTCGAGACCTACCACACCTCCGATCACCTCTACACCGATTTGGATATCGACCCCGAGGTCACCAGCCGTCTGCCAAAGTCCAAGCGCACGCGCGCTGGCCTTGACGCGGAAGAGGTCGAGGATCTTGGCGAGACCGGCAAGCGCACCCCGCGCGGGCGTGGCCGGGACGGTCGAGGATCTGGACGAGGGCGCGGCGGACGCGGACGTGGCGAGGGCAATCGCCGCTCGGACTCCAACCGCCGCTCTGAAAGCCGCTCCGAGAGCCGCTCCGAGAGCACAGCCGGCGAGAACCGCCGCTCTGAAGGCCGCCGCAGGCGCCGTCGTCGCGTCTAAGCGCGCGACCAGACCCTATGGTCGGCTAGACCGACGCGCCTAGACCCTATCGGCTAACAGCTACTTGCCGATGAGCGGCTCAACCACGCCGAGAACACCGGCGATCATCAGCTGCGTTGCGATGGCGGCAAGGAGCATGCCTGACAACCTGGTTAGGAGCATCACGCCCGCCTCGCCCAGCACGCGCATGACGGTTCCCGAGAAATGCATGGCGACCCACGAGATGACCAGCACGAGGGTCATCGCGCCGATAACGGTCAGGGTGTCCACAAGATCGCCGTTGGCATCCTTCATGAGCAGCATAAACGCCACGATTCCGCCCGGGCCGGCCAGAAGCGGCATGCCCAGCGGCACGATGGCTACGTGAATGGATCCGCCGGCGTCGCCGGGATCCTGTTCCTTACCCGTCAACAGCTGGAGCGCGACGAGGAGAAGGAGCAGGCCGCCCGAAATCTGGAGCGCTGAGGGCGAGATGCCCATCCATTCGAACAGGTAGAAGCCGAAGAACCCGAACAGCAGAAGTAGCAGGAGGGCGATGAAGTTCGCCTGGAACGCTACCTTCTTGCGCGATTTCGTGTCCATCGAGCGCGTGAGCGCCATGAACAGGGGCACGTTGCCGGGTGGGTCGATAATGACCAAGAGCGTGGCGAATGCCGATGCGAAAAGCGCGCCATCGAACGTCACGGGTTCAAGACCTCCAGGAATGCCCCATGTGCGAGGGCGTCGAACGTGGCCGGCGCCGTTGTGTGCTCGGCAAGCCGGTTGGGTTTTCCTTCGCCATGGTAGTCGCTCGAACCAAACTGGAAAAGCCCGAGGCGCTCGGCAGTCGCCGATATCTCATCCCGGCGCTGCGGCGGGTTATCGCGATGATGAACTTCGATTCCAAACAGCCCCGCTTCGGCCATCTCATCCACGGCTTCCAGCGGGATAACCGTGCCGCGAGTCTCCGCCAGCGGATGGGCAAAAACGGCCTTTCCCCCGGCGTCGCAAATCCACTCAATCGCCTCGAGCGAGTTGGGCGCGTACTGGGGAACGTAGTACTTGTTCCTGGGGCTGAGCAGGTCTGTAAACGCCGAGGACCTATCGGGGATGATCCCCCGCTTCACGAGCGCGTCGGCGATGTGCGGGCGCCCGACGGACGCTCCCGGCTCCATAACAGCGACGACGTCGTCCCAGCTGATCGGGAAATCCGCAGTCAGCCTGTCCACGATTTCTCTCGCGCGATCCTCGCGGGTGGAGACCATCTTGCGCCGATGCTCGGCGAGCGCGGGCGAGTCTGGATCGAAGAGGTAGGCGAGCATGTGCACGGAGGCCGACTGGCTCTCATCGAAGAACTTCGTGGTCATCTCCATGCCGCGCACGAGCCGCACGCCGGTGCGTTCCACGGCGCCCGCGGCCTCGGCCCAGCCCTCGATCGTGTCGTGATCCGTCACGCCCACGGCGCTGAGCCCCTGGCTCGCGGCAGCGTCCATGAGCTGCGCGGGGCTATCGGTGCCGTCCGAACAATACGTGTGGGTGTGCAGATCGATCATGCACTCACGGTAGAACGGGGCGCCGATTTCGGCAACCACGAACGAATGAGGTATCCGCCGCCGCACGTGGGATAATGCCACCATGACTACTGACACGACTCCCAACGAACAAACGCTCGAAGAAAAGGCTCACAACCGCACGCAACGCCCGCAGGGCAAGGTGTTTCGCCAGTTCATTAGCGAAGACTGGGGTGAGCGCCCGGCCGGACCGGAGCGCATGGAGGTCGCCGATTACACGCCCGCACGCCACAAGGAGCTCTCCGAGCTCTTCCCCGGCGAGCGCCTCGTGATTCCGGCCGGCGATCTCAAGGTCCGCTCGAACGACACCGACTATCGCTTCCGCGCCCACTCCGCGTTCTCACACCTGACCGGCCTGGGCGGCGAGGATGAGCCGGGGGCGGTTCTCGTGCTCAACCCCGTGGACGATGGACACGAGGCCACGCTGTACTTCCACCCGCGAGCACCGCGCTCCTCCGAGGAGTTTTATGCGGACTCGCGCCACGGCGAATTCTGGGTGGGCGCCCGCCTGTCGGCCGAGGAGATGGAGAAGGCCACCGGCATCAAGGTGGCTCATATCGATGGAATGAAGGACGCCATCTCGAAGGATCTGGGCGAGGTTCAGATCCGCGTGATGCCGCAGTCAGATGCCGCCGTCGAGGCGATGGTCGCCGAGCTACGTCAGCAAAACGGGCTCACCGAGGGCGCGGCGCAGGCCGATGCCCGCATGGCTGAGGCAACCTCCGAAATGCGCCTGACGAAAGACGAGTGGGAGATTGCCGAAATGCAGAAGGCAATCGATGTGACGGCGTCGGGATTCGAAGAAATGATCCGCGCCATGCCGCGCGCGCGGGATCACTGGCGTGGCGAGCGCGTGCTCGAGGGCGTCTTCCAGGCCAAGGCGCGCGAGGAGGGCAACGGGCTCGGCTACGACACGATCGCGGCCGCCGGCAACAACGCGAACACCCTCCACTGGATCACGAACAACGGCCTCGTACGCGACGGCGAGCTCATCCTCATCGACGCCGGCGCCGAGGTCGATTCGCTCTACACCGCCGACATCACGAGGACCCTGCCGATTTCCGGCACGTTCACCCAGACCCAGCGCGAGGTCTACGACGCCGTCCTCGAAGCCTGCGAGCGCGCACTTGAGGTGGCGCAGGGCAAGGTTCAGTTCAAGGACATCCACACGGCAGCCATGGAGGTTATCGCCAAGCACCTCGAAAAGTGGGGCATCTTGCCGGTCAGCGCGGAAGAGTCGCTCAAACCGGAAAACCAGTACCACCGACGCTGGATGCCGCACGGCACCTCGCATCACCTCGGCCTCGACGTACACGACTGCGCGCAAGCCAAGCGCGAGCTCTACCAGGATTCCTACCTCGAGCCCGGCATGATCTTCACGATCGAGCCCGGCCTCTACTTCCGCGAAGATGACCTGAAGGTGCCCGAACGGTTCCGCGGCATCGGCGTGCGGATTGAAGACGATATTTTGGTAACGGACGACGGCGCGATCCGCATGTCCGAGTCCATCCCGCGCACGGCCGACGACGTCGAGCGGTGGATGGCCGACATCTGGGCCGAGCAGGACTAAGCACTGACCGCATCGCCCGCGAGACAGGAGACACGATGGCAGTAACAACAGGAACCCGGGTTTTTGCCGGGCGACTCGCCGGAGCGCCCGTCTACGATCCGATCGGCGATCGGGTGGGCAAGGTCCACGACATCGTGGTGGTCTTCCGATTGCGTGGCAACCCTTCCGCCGTCGGGCTCGTCGTGGACGTGGCGGGCAATCGCAGGGTGTTCCTGCCGCTCACGCGCGTGACGTCGATTGCGAACGGGCAGGTCATCACCACGGGCCTGCTCAACATTCGCCGCTTCGAGCAGCGCCCATCGGAAACGATGGTGCTCGGCGAGCTGCTCGATCGCGAGGTGACCTTCGTGGACGGCAGCGGAAAGGCGGCCGTTGAGGATGTGGCGATCGAGCAGACGGGCAACCGTCAGTGGGCGCTGACCACGCTGTATGTGCGGATGGCCAAGGGCACGCCCGAGGCCGGAAACACGAAGATCGTGGATGGCTCGGCCGTCACCGGCCTGCGTACGAAGGTCGCCAACCAGGCGGCCACCGCCCTGCTCGCTCAGATTAACGAGCTCAAGGCACCCGACATCGCCGATTTGCTTTCCGATCTGCCCGACGAGCGCGCGATTGCCGTGGCGAGCCAGATGCACGACCACATCCTTGCCGACGTGCTCGAGGAGATGTCCGATACGGACCGCGTGACGATCATGAGCGCCCTCGAGATCGAGCGAGCAGCCGACATTCTCGAGGAGATGGAGCCGGACGACGCGGCAGATCTGGTCAACGACCTCCCGCCCACGCAGGCCGAAGTCCTGCTTGCGCGGATGGAGCCGGACGAGGCGCAGGACGTGCGCCGCCTCATGTCCTACGGCGAGCGCACGGCCGGCGGCCTCATGACCACCGAGCCGATGATCCTCTCCCCCGACGCTCACGTGTCCATGCTTCTGGCGGCCGCGCGCCGCGAAGATCTCCCGCCGGCCATCGCCTCGATGTGCTTTATCGTGCGCCCGCCCACGGAGACGCCGACCGGCCAATACCTCGGCGTCGTCCACCTGCAACGGGCGCTTCGCGAACCGCCCTCCGAGATGGTCGGCACGATGATCGATCAGGTCGAGCCACTCTCGCCCGACGACGGCATCGGCACGATTACCCGCCTCTTGGCCACGTACAACCTGACGATCCTGCCCGTCGTCGACAACGGCCTGCTCGTCGGCGCCGTGTCCGTGGACGACGTGCTTGACCACCTCATGCCGACCGACTGGCGTTCGGCGGACGAGGAGGCGGTCGATTCCCATATCGAGGACCGCCACGCCGACGACGATCCCGACGAGACAGCACTCAGTGACGAGGAGGCCCGCGATGCCTGAGAACTTCGATCAGCCGCTCGATAAGCGGCGCCGCACTTTCCGCCGCAACCGAGTCGACTCCGACGCAACCGGCATGATCGCCGAGCGGATCGCCCGTTTTACCGGCACGCCCAGATTTATTATCTGGCTGACCCTGTTCGTCTTCTTGTGGATCGCGTGGAATTCGTTTGGGCCCGAGAGCCTGCGTTTCGATTCGGCCGCGCTTGGCTTCACGGCCCTGACGCTCATGCTCTCGTTGCAGGCCTCCTACGCATCGCCGCTCATCCTGCTCGCGCAAAATCGCCAGGATGCCCGCGATCGCGTGAGCGCCCAGCAGGATCGCCAGCAGGCGGAGCGGAACCTCGCCGATACCGAGTTCCTCACCCGTGAGATCGCCTCGCTACGCATGCTGGTTCAGGAGCTCGCCACGCGCGACTTCGTCCGATCCGAAATGCGCGACCAGATCGAGCTGGCCACCGAGAATAAGGCTGCCGAGATCGCGCGCCGCGACGAGACGATCGCGCAGCAAAGCGCCACGATCGCCGATCTGGAAGCGCGCCTTGAGGCTCTTGGTTCGCTTCCCGGTGAAACGGATCGCTGACGTCGCGCTCATCGCTGGGTTCGAGGATTATCACTAGGGAGGCTAGGATAAAGTCATGAGTTTACCGAGCATTGAAGAGATTACGACTGAGCTCGCGAAGGTCATTGACCCCGAGATCAAGCGCCCGATTACGGAGCTGGGCATGCTTCGCTCCGTTGATATTGACGACGACGGCAAGGTCACTGTCGGCATTGATCTGACGACGGCGGGTTGCCCGCTTCGCGACACGATCACCAGCGACACCCAAAACGTCGTCGGCGCCCTCGAGGGCGTGACCGGCGTTGAGGTTGCGATGGGTGTGATGAATGACGAGCAAAAGGCCGAACTGCGTAAGACCCTGCGCGGTGGCCAACCCGAGCGCGTGGTCCCCTTCGCGCAGCCCGGCAACCTCACGCGCGTCTACGCGGTGACGTCGGGTAAGGGAGGCGTTGGCAAGTCCTCGATGACAGTCAACCTCGCGACGTCCCTCGCCCAGCAGGGCTTGAACGTCGGCGTGGTGGATGCCGATATTTACGGCTTCTCGATTCCCCAGATGATGGGCGTGGATACGCCGCCGCAGGTGGTCGACAACATGATCATCCCGCCGATCTCCCATGACGTGAAGACCATTTCCATCGGCATGTTCATGCAGGAGAACGGCCCCGTTGTGTGGCGCGGCCCGATGCTGCACCGCGCCCTCGAGCAGTTCTTTGCGGACGTGTACTGGGGAGACCTCGACGTGCTCCTGATCGATCTCCCGCCGGGTACTGGCGACGTGGCACTGTCCGTCTCGCAACTGATTCCCACCTCCGAGATCGTGCTCGTCACCACCCCGCAGGTCGCTGCGGCGGACGTGGCAGAGCGTGCCGGCATGATGGCGGGCCAGACGGACCAGCGCGTCGTGGGCATCATCGAGAACATGTCCTACCTCGCAATGCCAGACGGCACCAAGATGGACATCTTCGGAACGGGCGGCGGCGAGACCGTGGCCGCCCAGCTCTCGCGCACTCTCGGCTACAACGTGCCGGTGCTTGGCCAAGTCCCCCTCGAGCAGGAGCTGCGCGAAGGCGGAGACTCGGGTCATCCGTATGCGGGCCAAGACGGCGATTCGCCGGCTCAGACGGCAATCCGCGAGATCGCATCCAAGCTCAGCCACCGCGCCCGCG
The DNA here is from genome assembly GCF_043424875.1 of Trueperella sp. Classification (NCBI taxonomy): domain Bacteria; kingdom Bacillati; phylum Actinomycetota; class Actinomycetes; order Actinomycetales; family Actinomycetaceae; genus Trueperella; species Trueperella sp. The sequence continues at coordinate 8,312 of NZ_JBHWPL010000007.1, forward strand.
GCCTGTCGGGCATGTCGCTCGGCGTCTCGCCGGTGAACTGATCTGAGAACTGACCTGAGAACTGGGAGCCGATGTGCCGGGCGCACATCGGCTCCCAGCTTCGGTGTGGTTGCACCAATTTCGTGCCGAGCAACGTAGCATAGACGCGTACTGGCACATGCAGATATCAGGGAGAGAACATGGCAGTCGATAAAGCGCAGTCGTGGACATACGCCGAGCAGATCGTCACCGAGAATCAGCTTGCGCATGAGGCACGCACGCAGGCCGCCGAACTCGGCATCGACTCCCTCTCCCCCGCCACCGGCCATTTCCTGACGGCTCTCGCCTCGATGGCCGGCGTCAAGCACATCGCGGAGGTCGGCACGGGAACGGGCGTGTCGGGCCTCTACCTGCTCGCGGCCTCTAAGGATTCGGTTCTGACGAGTATCGACATCGATTCCGAGGCGCAGAACCACGCTCGTAATAATTTTGCGGCGGCGCGCGTGCGCTCTGGCCGCTACCGCCTCATCAACGGCCGCAGCGCCGACATGCTCCCGCGTCTGTCCAACAGTTCATACGACCTCGTGCTCATTGACGCGGATCCGGCCGAAGCCGCCGGCGACGTCTCGGAGGCCCTGCGCATGCTGCGCCGCGGAGGAACGCTCGTCCTCGCACACGCGCTCAACGGCGACCGGGTGGCAGATCCCGCCCGCCGCGACGAATCGACCGTGGCGCTGCGTAATCTTGGCCGAGAATTAATTGAGGCTGAAGACTTAGTCTCCAGCCTCATTCCCCTTGGGGACGGTGTGTTGGTGAGCGTTAAGCTCTAGAGCTTCAGGAGCTTATCCAGGACTTCGTGAAGGGACTTGACTTCGTCGTCGTCAAGTTCGAGTACCAGACGGCCCCCACCCTCCAACGGCATCCTCAGAGTCGTGCCGTGGATGTCGCGCTCGGCTTCAAGCGGTCCATCTCCAGTACGCGGTTTCATGGCTGCCATGAATTTTTCTCCTTCCGGGGCGCTCGATGCGCCCGCATTCACCCCTAATTCTACGCGAAAACCCGCGTAATGGCAGGCTTGCGCTGAAAAATCACACCGGCTTGGAGCGGGTGCGGCTCAGTCTTGTTCGACGACGTCGTCCGAGTTGCGGATCTCGTCCGCGAGCCTGTGGACGCCGTCGATCACGGCTTGAACAGCTTCTTCGGGGGTGTCAACGACCGTGAAGATGTCTTCGTGGCCGGGGCTGATGAATCCGCCCTCGAGCAGCGTTGAGTTGATCCACTCGACGAGTCCGCTCCAGTAGTCGCTGCCAACCAGCACCACGGGGAACGAGGAGACCTTGTGAGTTTGGACGAGCGTGAGGGCTTCGAAGAGTTCGTCCATCGTGCCGTATCCGCCGGGCATGACGATGAAGCCCAGCGAGTACTTGACGAACATCATCTTGCGGACGAAGAAGTAGCGGAAGTTGATACCAAGATCCACGTAGTCGTTCATGCCCTGCTCGAACGGGAGCTCGATGCCAAGGCCGACGGACGTGCCGCCTGCTTCCACGGCGCCCTTGTTGCCCGCTTCCATGATGCCCGGGCCGCCGCCGGTGATGACGGCGTATTCTGCCTCAACGAGCCTGCGCGCGATCTCCACCGTCATCTCGTAGTCCGGGTTGCCCTCAACCGTGCGAGCCGAACCGAAGATCGAGACGGCCGGGCCGACGCCGGCGAGCGCTCCAAAACCTTCCACAAACTCCGCCTGGATGCGCATAATGCGCCACGGATCGGAGTGGATGAACGACGAATCTTGGAGCGGGTTGAGAAGCCGCGCGTCCGTCGTCGTGTCTGGAATCTGCTTGCGTCGCAGCGTTACTGGGCCTTTGTGGTACTTCCTCTTACTTTTTACCATGGGGTCTAGGTTACCCGGTCGTACGTGAACAGATGGAGAACGCGCTCCCCCAACCGCGAACTTCTGGCCCCGCTGGCCGGGCAAGCGTTGGACCCCCTGCCTTAGTATTGGGGTAATGGAACTCGTACTATCCGCGTTGGTCGGCATTGGAATCGGCATCGTCGTGGGCATGCTCGGCGCCGGAGGGGGCATCCTCTCCGTGCCCGCACTGGTGTATCTGCTCGGCCAGACCCCGCACGACGCCGCCGCGGGATCCCTCGTCATCGTCCTGCTCTCCGCCTTCACCAGCCTCATCGCTCACTCGCGTCACCATCACGTGAACTGGCGAAGCGGAATGATCTTCGCGGCGGTCTCGGCCCTCGCTGCATTCGGCGGCGCTCGCCTTGCCCCACTCTTTAGCGGCACGGTGCTGATGATCCTGTTCTCGGCGCTGCTGCTTTCGGTCGCGATCCTCATGCTCGTGCGCGGCGCGCGCGGCCGCTCCCGGGAACAAAAGCAAATCGACGGCGAGGAACCTGTGGTCGCCACGCAGCGCGTCGATCGCCCACGAGCGTGGAAGATTATGGGCGCTGGCGCCGTGGTCGGGTTGATGTCGGGCATTTTCGGCGTGGGCGGCGGATTCGCCGTCGTGCCGTTGCTCGTGCTCGTGTTTGGCTTCCCGATGGTGGAGGCGGCCGGGACGAGCGTGCTGGTCATGATGATCTCCTCCGTGTCGGGGTTGCTCGGGCGCATCGGAACGCCAGTCGAGATTGACTGGCCGATCGTGCTCGTCTTCGCCGCCGGTTCGGCCATCGGCGGGCTCATCGGAGAGCCGATCAGCCGCAAGGCTCGGCCCTCAACCTTGACCCTCGCATTCGGAGCACTCCTGCTCGTCATCGCCGTTCTCACCGCGCTCCAGAACGTGTGACAATTCGCCGATTTCGCCGCAGGCGACAGACTCGTATTAATGCCCACGTAGCCACGTGCCTGCTGTACTCTGACGCTATGCCTTTGGAATATATGGAAATGGCCCGCGAAGCGGCGGCGCGTATCGCCGACGTGACGGGCGTTGAGAAACATGACATTGCACTGACACTCGGCTCCGGCTGGGGCGGCGCTGCAGACCTCATCGGTGAGGTCGTGGCCGAGGTTCCCGCCGAGGAGATCCCCGGATTTTCGAAAGCTGCCGTGGCTGGCCACGGGGGCAAACTGACCTCCATCCGCCTGACCTCCGGCCAGCACGCCCTCGTGCTCGGTGCTCGCACGCACTACTACGAAGGAAAGGGGGTTCGCGCCGTCGCGCACGGCGTTCGCACGGCTGCCGAAGCCGGCGCCTCGATCTGCATCCTGACGAACGGCTGCGGGTCCACCCGCCCCCACGTCGGCCCGGGATCGGCCGTCCTCATTTCCGATCACATCAACCTCACGGCCACCTCGCCGCTCGAGGGCGCGAACTTCGTGGATCTGACCGATCTGTACTCCCAGCGCCTTCGCGACGTCGCGCACTCGGTTGACCCGGATCTAGACGAGGGCGTCTACGTCCAGTTCCCCGGCCCCCACTACGAGACCCCCGCGGAGGTCCAGATGGCCAGGCGCCTGGGCGGCGACCTCGTGGGTATGTCCACGGCGCTTGAGGCGATCGCGGCACGCGAGGTGGGCATGGAGGTGCTCGGCATCTCCCTCGTGACGAACCTTGCGGCCGGCGTCGCCACCGAAAGCCTCAACCACGCCGAGGTCCTCGAAGCGGGCAAGTCTGCCGGACCCCGCATTTCCCAACTTCTAGCCAACATCATCGATGAGATTGTGAAGGAACTGTAAATGGCTGATCTAGCAGCACTAGCTCAATCCGTCCGCGAGTGGATCGCGGCCGACCCGTCCGAGGCCGATCGCGCCGAGCTCGAGGAGCTCCTGGCCAAGGCCGAGCAGGGCGACGACGCGGCGCTGGCCGATCTTACCGATCGCTTTGCCGGCACGCTCGAGTTCGGCACCGCCGGCCTGCGCGGTGAGATGACCGCCGGCCCGAACCGCATGAACGTTGCCGTGGTGCGCCGGGCAGCGGCTGGCCTCGTGGCCTGGCTGAAGGACATGGTCGCGAACGAGCCCGTCGTCGTCGTTGGATTTGACGCTCGCTATCACTCGAGCGAATTCGCGCGCGATACGGCGGCGATCGTGACGGCCGCGGGCGGCAAGGCGCTCCTCATGCCGCGCGAGCTACCGACCCCGCTGCTTGCGTACGCGGTGCGCAAGCTGAATGCCGACGCCGGCGTCATGGTCACGGCCTCGCATAACCCGCCACGCGACAACGGATACAAGGTCTACCTGGGCGGACGCTCGGTTGACGAGGACGGCACGGGCGTGCAGATCATTTCGCCCGTCGACGCCGAGATAGCGGCAAAGATTGCCGAGGCGCCCGCTGCCAACGAGGTCCCCATGGCCGAGGGCTGGGAGGTCCTCGACGAGTCGATCGTGGAAGAGTACATCGCGGACACGCTCGCGGTGACCCCCGATGGTCCGCGGGATCTGAAGATCGTCTACACCGCCATGCACGGAGTGGGTAACAGCCTCGTTGAGCCGCTGCTTCACCGCGCAGGCTTCACTGACATCGTGCCGGTGGAATCGCAGATCAACCCCGATCCGGACTTCCCCACCGTCGCTTTCCCGAACCCGGAGGAGCACGGCGCGCTCGACGAGGCAATTGCCACCGCCGAGCGCGTTGGCGCCGACATCATCATCGCCTCCGATCCGGATGCGGACCGGTGTTCGGCCGCCATCCCGACCGCCGACGGCTGGCGCCAGCTCTCCGGTGACGAGATCGGCTCGATCCTCGGCGAGCAGGTCGCCTCGCAAACGGTTGCCGAGGGCGGATCGGGCAGGCTTGCCTCCTCGATCGTCTCCTCGCAGCTGCTCGAGCAGATCGCGGCCCACCACGGCCTCGACTACTCCGCGACTCTCACGGGCTTCAAGTGGATCGCCCGCGCGCCCGAGATCATTTTCGGATACGAGGAAGCGATCGGCTTCTGCGTGCATCCGGAGTTGGTCAAGGACAAGGACGGGGTTTCGGCCGCGCTGACGATCGCGACGACGGCCGCGGCCGCCAAGGCCGAGGGGCACTCCCTCCAGGACACGCTCGATGAGCTCGCCCTGCGCCACGGCGTCTACTACACGGCCCCCGTGACTGTGCGCGTGGATGACCTGTCGATCATCCCTGCCACGATGGCAAAGGTGCGCGCAACGCCGCCGACGACGCTCCTGGGCGTGCCCGTGGCGCGCGTGGAGGACCTAACGCAGGGGTCGGCGGATCTGCCACCCACGGACGCGCTACGCATCGTCACCGAGGAAGGCGACCGCGTGATCGTGCGCCCCTCTGGCACCGAGCCGAAGGTCAAGTGCTACCTCGAGGTGATCGTGCCCGTCGACAGCGCAGACGAACTCCCTCAGGCGAAGGCCGCCGCAGCGGAGCGCATGGAGCGCTTCAAGGCTGACGTGAGCGAGATGCTGACGCTCTAGGTTCCCGGACACGCACTGTGGGGTCTGCCATCTGGCAGACCCCACAGTGCTATCGATAACGGCCGAGTTTAGAATCCCTCGATCACCGCGCGCGAGGAGGACAGGCCAAGGCGGGTCGCGCCGGCCTCGATCATCTTCTTCGCGGTCTCGGCGTCGCGGATTCCGCCCGAGGCCTTGACCTCGAGCTCGTCACCGACGGTCTCCTTCATGAGCTTCACGGCCTCGACGGAGGCGCCGCCTGCCGGGTGGAAGCCCGTGGACGTCTTGACGAAGTCAGCACCCGAGGCCTCGGCGCACTTGCATGCCTCGACGATCTCCTCGTCGGTCAGCGTTGCCGACTCGATGATCACCTTGAGTAGCGCGAACGGGATCGCGTCGCGGACCACGGCGATGTCGTACTCGAGCGCGTCCCAGTCGTGCTCCTTGGCGTATCCGAGGTTGATGACCATGTCCACCTCATCCGCGCCTGCCGCAACCGCGCGGGCAGCCTCGGCGGCCTTCACTTCGGAGGCCACGGCACCGGACGGGAATCCGACCACCACGCACAGCTTCACGTCGCCGAGCTCGACATCCTCGGGAAGCGGGAGCATCGACGGCGAGACGCACACGGAGTACGTGCCAAGCTCCTTCGCCTCCTCCACCAGCGCCGCCACGTCGTTGAACGTGGCCTCCGGCTTGAGGAGGGTGTGGTCAATCATTTTCGCTACGTTCGTCATTTGAGTCCTTTCGTTGGGAGCACCGCCCACACGAGGTGGGTCCAGCGCCCGAATGCGGCGAGGGGCTTTCGCCGCCCGGCCATTGCAAAGATGGGAACACGATAAACATATCCCGTTCCCGGGTTATAGATACGTATTTCGGGGATTCCTTCGGGCGTCAGACCCACGCCAGGCATGGCGAGCACGACATGGCGGGGAACCGCCCTGCTCACGCCGCCGCCAAGATCACCGCCCGTGTACAGCGGCACGGGCACTCCCATGCCCGCCGCGTGGTAGACCCACTGGAGGATGGCCTTGCCGCGCTCCGTCGTCGTCGCAACGGGCGTGTGCCGGTACGGGCCCATCGCCTTCGCAAGCGCCCACGGCGGCGTTCCGTATTTCTCCGGCCATCCCACGGGTCCGAGCGCGCCTCGCCTGAGCTCGGCATACAGTTCCTTTTCGACGACGTCGATCCCCTGGCTGGCCACCCGCTCGGCGACCGCCGGGTCGCTCAGGCTTTGGGAGATCAGCAGCACCATCGCACCGCAGGTGTGCGCGGTGGATTGTTTCGCGAGCTGACCGCCTATCTCAAGCGGCTCGCCATACGTGGCGTACTCGTCCATTGCATCGCGCGCATCGGCCGGAATATCCTCCGGCCACATGAGCGCCACGGGCGTGTACACGGGTCTGGCGAGCCGCGAGAGAAGGGAACTGAGGTTCACGTTACTCGACGCGATCGAGGATGACGGATGCCGGAGCCTCGACGTCGCCGCCGATCTCGATACCGCCCTCCAACGATTCGAGTGCGCGCGGGATGCGAGCCTCCTCGTCGGTGTGCAGGGTCATGAGAACCTGGCCCTTGGTGACCTCGTCGCCCGGCTTGGCGAACAGCTCGATACCGGCTGCCGCCTGGACGGGCTCGGACTTAACCGCGCGGCCGGCGCCCAGGCGCCAGGAGGCAACGCCGACGCTGAGCGCGTCGAGCGTCGACAGCACGCCGTCCTCGGTTGCCACCACGTCATGCGTAAACGTCGACGTCGGCATCGGAGCGTCCGGATCGCCGTCCTGCTCCGTGATCATCTGACGCCACACGTCCATCGCGCGGCCGGCCTTGAGAGCCTCCTCGACGTCCGCGTCCGGCTGACCAGCAGCCGTCAGCATTTCGCGTGCGAGCGCGATCGTCAGTTCGACAACGTCGGAGGGGCCACCGCCAGCGAGCACCTCGACCGATTCCTCCACCTCAAGGCCGTTGCCGATCTTCAGGCCGAGCGGGGTCGACATGTCCGTGAGCAGGGCGCTCGTCTTCACGCCCGCGTCCGTGCCGAGATCGACCATCGTGCGCGCGAGTTCGCGTGCCTGTTCGATGTCGGTCATGAACGCGCCCGAGCCGACCTTGACGTCGAGCACGAGCGAATCGGTGCCCTCCGCGATCTTCTTGGACATGATCGACGTCGCGATGAGCGGAATCGTATCCACGGTCGCCGTGACGTCACGAAGCGCGTACAGCTTCTTGTCGGCGGGAGCCAGGCCAGCGCCCGCCGCGCAGATGACCGCACCGCAACCCTCGCCGAGCTGGTGCATGATCTCATCGTTGGTGAGATCGGCGCGCCAGCCGGGGATGGCCTCGAGCTTGTCGAGCGTGCCGCCCGTGTGGCCAAGGCCGCGGCCAGATAGCTGCGGAACCGCCACACCGTAGACCGCGACCAGCGGAGCGAGCGGGAGCGTGATCTTGTCACCCACACCGCCCGTCGAATGCTTGTCGGCAGTTGGCTTTCCGAGCGAGCTGAAATCCATCCGCTCGCCCGACTTGATCATGGCGGAGGTCCACTGGGAGATTTCCTCGCGGTCCATGCCATTGAGGAAGATCGCCATCGCGAGGGCAGCCATCTGCTCATCGCCCATGGCGCCCTTCGTGTAGGCATCGATCGTCCAGTTGATCTGGTCAACCGAGAGTTTCTCGCCTTCGCGCTTGGCGCGGATAATATCTACCGCATCGAATTGCTTCATACACACCTTCTAAAAAATCGTCTCCGAATAGTCCACGTCCGCACTTCCTCCGTATTCCTGCAGGGAGCGAGGGCCGAACGCTTCGGGTAACACGTACGTCATGGGCTGGGGCCCGGCCTCGGGCATGTAGACCTGAAGTTCAGGCCCGCCATGCTCGTAGAGGACTTGCCGGCAGCGCCCGCAGGGCACCACCACTTCCTCATTGCCGTTCACGCAGTAGACGGCCACGAGGCGGCCGCCACCGGTGCGAATCAGCGAGGATACCATGCCATTTTCGGCGCACGTACCCAGCCCGGTCGAGGCATTCTCAACGTTGCATCCCGAGACGAGCCGACCATCGGCGGTGAGCCCCGCCACGCCGACCGGGTATCCCGAGTACGGCGCATAGGCGGTGCCCATCGCTTCGATAGCCAGCGCTTCGAGTTGTTTCCAATCGATCTCTCTCATCCGAGCCCTACTTCAGGTACGGGATGTTCTCAGCGGCCGGCGGACGAGACTTGCCCACGAATCCAGCCACCGCAACGATCGTGATGATGTACGGAATCATGTTGACCAGATCCGACGGAATACCGCCGTGCAGGCTCGGAATGAGCTGCGCAACGGCCTGAGCGAAGCCGAACATCACGGCGGCGCCAAGAGCGCCAATCGGATGCCACTTACCGAGGATCATTGCCGCGAGGGCGATGTATCCGTTACCGGAGGAGATGTTGTTCGTGAAGGCGAGGCCAGAACCGATCGTGAAGAACGCTCCACCCAGGCCCGCCAACGACGAGGCGAGGATCGTGTTGAGCGTACGCGTGCGGTTGACGTTGATGCCCACCGTGTCTGCGGCCTTCGGGTGCTCACCACAGGCGCGAAGGCGCAGGCCCCAGCGCGAGCGGAAGATGAAGATCGCCAACACGACGACGGCCACGTACATGATGTACACCAAAATCGACTGGTTGAACAGCATTGGGCCGATCACCGGAATCTCAGACAGACCCGGGATCTTGATCGACTTCAACGAATAGCGGTTCGTGTTGAGCATCGACTGGTTCTCGGTCATCAGCGTTCCGAAGAAGAACGTCGTCAAGCCCAGGCACAGGACGTTGAGAACAACACCCACGATGATCTGGTCAACAGCGTACTTCACCGAGAATAGTGCGAGCAGTGAACCGATGAGCGCACCAGCGAGCGGTGCGAAAATCAGGCCAGCCCACGAGAACTGGAAGAACGATGCGGCCATCACGCCAGCGAAAGCGCCCACGAGGAGCTGACCTTCAATGGCAATGTTGACAACGCCTACGCGCTCACAGACAACACCCGAAAGTGAACCGAAAATGAGCGGCGTCGAAATCGCGATGGTAGCCACAAGCGCCGAGGTCAGGGTGACCGCGCCGCGAGAGCCAGCACCCGCGAACAGAAGGAATCCGAGAATGGTCATGATTGCGACCAAAATGATCGCAGTGGTGTTCAGGATTCGTCCGGCGCGACCAAACTTGCCTCGCGTGACGTTGTGAACGACTGACCATACCGTGGCGATCAGTGCGAGCACGAAGAACACCCAGAGGATGTTCGACGCGGTAAGGGTCATATCCTCGATGTTGTAGCTCTGGTTGCGATCGCCCAAGCGGAGACGGGTCTCGCCTACCGCGTTCAGTGCGAACATGAGAATCAGAAGGGTTCCGATGGCTAGAGTGCCCGGAATCTTCCAGCTGAGCTTCCTCTGTACGTCGTCTTCCATCGTTACAGAATTCTGTGGAACAACTGCCGTACTCATCGCTGCACCTCCTTGTCGTCGTCGTTATCGACATCTGTGATGACGGGGTCTCCATCGACCTGTGGATCGGCGGTTGCCTGTGCTTCAGACGTGCGAGCAACAGCAGCTGCTGCCTTGACGCGAGCATCGGTAACCTCGCCACCCATGGTTGCGTTAAGCGCAACGTACTCACGAAGTGACATACGATCCGGCTTGGGCAGGCGGAAGATCCAACGAACGAGCGGAGGAGCCGCAATCAGCAGCACGATGATCGACTGCAAAATGAGGATCATGTCGATCGGAACACCGCGGGTTTGCATGATGTAGCCGCCGGCCTTGAATGCGCCGAACAGCAGACCTGCAAAGAAGGTACCCAGTGGTCGGCTGCGGCCAAGGAGGGCCACCGTAATGGCGTCGAAACCGGTTGTACCGGCCACACCCTTACCGACGTAGCCGATCGTACCCAGGGCTTCGTTTGCTCCTGCCAGACCCAAGAAGGCGCCCGAGAGCATCATCGTCATTGTGGTGACCTTACCGACAGACATACCTGCGGTCCTAGCGGCGTGAGCATTTGCGCCAACCGCGCGAAGCTCGTAGCCGAAGGTCGAACGCTCAGGAATCCACCAGAGTT
>NZ_JBHWPL010000008.1:0-3406 GCF_043424875.1 Trueperella sp.
GGCGGCGTCGTCGTCGAAGATCGTCCGAAGCGAAGCGAACGTAAACTCAACTCCGCAGATCCCAACGCTGGCCTCACCTGGAAGGACAAGCTCGGATTTACGCAGAACGTGCGCTCTATCCACGCCGAACCAACCGCGCAGGAATGGGAGTACACCACGAAGATCATTCGCGCCGCAGCAGTTGTTTCAGCAATTGCGGCCGTGGCAATTCTGATCTCCTACGTCATCCACGTCCAGAATCTTGCGATGCACCCATCGCCTGCAGCTACTGCAGCGGCGGCCGTGTTCTCAGGAGGATTCTTCTGGGCCCGACTCATCTTGCTCGGTATTGGCGCCGTTGCAGTCGCATTCGTGTCCTTCCGCCTAGCAAACGTGGACGGGTTCAACAAGCCGACGCCGCTCGCGATCACGGTCGTGCTCGGATTCGTCCTGTTGATCGTCGCCGAATTCATGGGCAGGTCACTCCACTACGATTCGATGTTCCTTGTGGGTATGGGCTGATCACCCAAAGACAACCCAGACGGGCCCTTTCGTGTCACAACGCACGGAAGGGCCCGTTGCTCTGCGCTCGCGGTTTTCCGCCACAGCAGGTTTCACCGCTGGCGTTCACGCGCGCAACAGATGGAACCTTCCCTCTAGACTTGCCACATGACAAAGACGCCACAGGATCCATTTATCCATCTCGAAGACATCAACGATAAGAACCATCAGTGGGTGACCAAGCAGTCGGAACGCACCCTCGATGAGTTTGGCGGTGAGAGTTTCGAGGACCGGCGCGAGGCGCTCACCGAGATTCTCTCGGCGAAGGACAAGCTCGACATGGGCACCAAGCGCGGCGGGTGGATCTACAACTTCCACACCGACGGCGATCACCCGCGCGGGCTGTGGCGGCGCGCGAAGGTCGAGGATTACCTGAGCAAGGAGCAGAGCAAGATCCCCTGGGACGTGCTCCTCGACGTCGGCAAGCTCGGTAAGAAGGAAGACGAATCGTGGGTCTTCCAAGGCGCGCGCCTGCTCTACCCCACCTACGACCGCGCGCTCATCACGCTCTCGCCCGGCGGCTCGGATTCGAACGTCGTGCGCGAGTTCGACGTGGAGAAGAAGAAGTTCGTCAAGGGCGGCTTCGTCAAGCCCGAGTCGAAGGGTTCGATGGGCTGGGTGGACCGCGACACGGTGATCATCAGCGCCGACTTCGGCGAAGGCACGATGACGGACTCCGGCTACCCGCGCACCGCCCGCCTGTGGAAGCGCGGCACGAAACTCGACAGTGCGCCCGTGATCATCGAAGGCGAGACCAGCGACGTAGTTGCTGGCGCCAGCTACGATCAGACCCCTGGCCACGAGCGCCTCATCGCCTACCGCGCCATCGATTTCCGCACGATGGTCATGTATGACGTGGATATCGACGCCGTCCTCGCGGCTGATCCTGCGGGCCAGGATTCTGCGGGCCAGGATTCTGCGAGCACAGGTGATTTTGCGAGCACAGGTGATTCTGCGAGCCAGGACGCTGCTGCGGCCGACGCCCGGCGCGAGCTCCTCCTCCCGCGCACGGCCGAGGTGGGCGCGGTGCGCGATTGGGCGCTGCTGACCCTGCGCCACGACTGGACTCTTGACGGCGAGACGTTCACCGCCGGCTCGGTGCTCGTGCTCCCCTACAGCTCGGCGCTCGATGGCCCGCACGCCGCCGACGTGCAGGTGCTGTACACGCCCACCGAGTCGACGTCGTTCCTCGACGTGACCGGCACGGCCACCGGCCTCGTGCTGACCATCCTCGACAACGTCAAGACGCGGATTCTTTTCGCCGCCGATCCACATGTGGATCCGACCGGCGAGGTCAATGAGTGGAGTCTCGTGGAGGTCACTCCGGAGGTGGCCGAGTTCGGCACGGTGACGATTGCGGCGGTCGATCCACTCGAATCCGCGGACGTATGGATGGTGATCTCGGACTTCCTCACCCCGTCCTCGCTCTACTACGGCCCGGTTTCCAGCCAGGAGCTGCGCGTGCGCAAGCTGCGCTCGGCGCCAGCCCGTTTCGACGCCGAGGGGCTGGAGATTCGCCAGCTGTGGGCGGAGTCGAAGGATGGCACGAACGTGCCCTACTTCGTCGTCGGCCCGACCCTCGCACTCGATGGAAAGCAACCGGCTCGCACCCTGCTCGACGGCTACGGCGGATTCGAGGTCTCGCGCCTGTCCTCCTACATCGCCACCTACGGAAAGGTGTGGCTGGAGGAGGGCGGCGTGTACGTCGTCGCCAATATTCGCGGCGGCGGTGAATTCGGTCCGCGCTGGCACCAGGCCGCGCTGAAAGCCAATCGAAACAAGGCGTACGAAGATTTCGCGGCGGTGGCGCAGGACCTCGTCGAGCGCAACATCACGCGCGTAAACGGGCTGGCGGCGATCGGCGGATCGAACGGAGGCCTGCTCATGGGCAACATGTACACCACGTACCCCGAGCTGTTCGGGGCGATCGTGTGCCGCGTGCCGCTGCTGGATATGAAGCGCTACTCGCACCTGCTGGCCGGAGCCTCGTGGATGGAGGAGTACGGCAATCCGGATACGGACGATTGGGAATTCATGGAGCAGTACTCGGCCTACCACAACGTGGGCGATGGCCCGCACCCGCCGATCCTGCTGACCACGTCCACACGCGATGACCGCGTCCACCCCGGGCACGCCCGGAAGTTCCACGCGCTGCTTGAAGACAAGGGCTTCGAGACGTACCTGTACGAGAACACCGAGGGCGGCCACGCGGGCGCCGCGGACATCGACCAGCAGGCGCTCATGACGGCTCTCGTGTTCTCGTTCTTGGACGAGAGGCTGGCGCGATAGTCCCAGCCGCCACCTGCGCCAACGCGTAGACTGACGACACCCTCACCGAAAGGACCTCCATGGACACTCGTAACCTTGACGCACTCGCCGCTGCGTTCCTCACCCTCGGGCGACTCCATCTCGACGCACCCAGCCAGGAGACGATCACGCAACTGGCCGAGATGTACCGCGACTGGCCCCTGCCGCTCGACGGCGAGACTGCCGCAGGCATCGAGCACTGGGAGGCATCGTTCGAGGCGGGCGAGACTGCGCAGAACCTGCGCGACGACCTCAACGCTCTGTACGGCCGGACGGCCCGTGCGAAGGTGCCGCCGTTCGAGTCGGTCCACCGTGGGCGCGATGGCCTGGTCTTCGACGAGGACACCCTGCGCGTTCGCGAGGAGTACAAGCAGCTCGGCCTGCAGGCGCCCAACCTCCACAAGGAGCCCGACGACCACATCGGCCTCGAATTCGACTTCGTCTCCCAGGGGCTCGTGCGCGCGCTGACCGCCCTCGAGCACGACGCCCACTCCGACGCCGAGCGCTACATCGCGATCGTCTGGCGCTTCTACACCGACCACCTCGCGCAGTGGGCGCC
>NZ_JBHWPL010000009.1:0-4357 GCF_043424875.1 Trueperella sp.
GTGGTCAATCTCGTTGCCGCAATCATTGCCCTGATCGCACTCACGCTAGCCGCCAAGCCGGCGTCGTCGCGCTATACATTTGGCCGCTCGAAAGCCGAGTACTTCTCAGCCGCCATCGAAGGCGCAATGATTTTCGGTGCCGCGGCGCTCATTATCTTCGCGGCGATTCAGCGCCTGCTCAACCCGCAACCCGTGGAGTCACTGGGTATCGGCCTCGTCATCTCGACCTTTGCCGCACTCCTCAATGGCGCAGTCGGCTACTACCTCATCCGGGTGGGCAAAAAGCACCGATCAATCACGCTTGAGGCAGACGGCAAGCACCTGATCACCGACCTCATCACGTCGGCTGGAGTCATCCTCGGTCTCATTCTGGTTCTGCTCACCGGCTGGTATCACCTCGATCCGATCATCGCCATCCTCGTGGCCCTGAACATCATTCGAACGGGCGTGCAACTGCTCCGCACGTCGGTTGCCGGGCTCCTCGACGTCACGCTGCCGGAGGAAGAAAACCAGCAGATCGTCGACATCCTGCGTAGCCACGCGCGCAAGGGCAAGATTTCCTTCCACGGCCTACAGACCCGCCAGGCTGGCCGCCACCGGTTCATCAACGTGGACCTGCAAGTGCCAGGTGATTGGTCGGTCAAGCAGGGGCACGATCTGGCGGTAGTCATCGAGGACGACATCCACGCCACGCTGGCGGACGCAACGATCGTCATTCACGTCGAACCCATCGAGGATAAGCGCTCCTACGAGGACATCCCCGAGGGTTACATTCCCTTGAATTTCGACGACGACGCGGTGCGCTAGTACAAACGACGAGGTGCACTAGCACAACGCCACGGCTGGGCGCGTGCTCGCCTTCCTAGATCCGGATGCCGTCGATGAACACGGCCTCCGGAGCGCGGACGGCCTCGATGTTGATCTCCGGATCCTCGGAGTAAACCACGAAATCGGCGGGCGCGCCGTCGTGCCAGGTTGGCAGCCCAAGGCGTTCCCGGCCAGCAAATGACGCGGCGGCCATGACGATCTGCGCGGGCATCCCGTCGTCCACGGCGTCGATGAGCTCATCAGTCAGGTTGACCTCGCCCACGTTCTCGGCCGTGTCTGATCCCATGAGGAAGTGCGTGCCGGTCTCGACCATGAGTGCAAGATGCTCGCGGCGTTCGGCATCCATGCCGAGCATTCGTTCTTGGTAGATCGGGTACTTCGCCGCCGCCGCAGCGAACTCCGGAAAGCGCCGAATCTGATGCACAGTCGGAGTGATGAGGATTCCTCGGCTCGCGGCCTCGAGCAGGTGATCGCGGGTCATTCCCGTGCCGTGTTCGATGCCATCCACTCCAGCCTCAAGCAGGTCATCAATCGTCTCGCGAGCGAAGGTATGCACGGTGACTTTGCCCCCTGCTTCATGTACGGCCGCGACAGCATCGACGAGAGCTTCTCGCGGCCATAATGGAGTCAGATCCCCCACCTCGCGGTCGATCCAATCCCCCACGATCTTGATCCAGCCACCGCTCGCCGACAGCTGGCGCAATGCCTCCTCTGGGAGCTCAGCCGGCTCAACGTCGACGGCTAAATAGCGTTCATAGCGCTTGTACCGCGCGATGTGTTGCCCGCAGTGCAGGACGCGAGGAAGGCTTTCCACGCGTGCTTCGTTCGCATCGTGCTGGCCGCCTGCATCGCGCACGGCCGTCACCCCCACATTCGCGAGAATCTCCAATCGGCGGCGCATCTCGGCAATCGACAGCGGCTCGGGCGTGCGGCGCAGACCGGGGTGGGTATGCACGTCGAGCAGGCCAGGATAGATGAATCCCGACACGCTATCTGGGTTACCCGCCTCATGAGGGCGCTCCTTGGTGATGCGCCCGTCCACGATCCACGCTTCCGGAGCGTCGGTTCCACGTAGCGTTCCAGTTAAATGGATAGTCACGATCAGTCTCCTAGCGACGGCAGGGCGATACGTTGATCCTGAGTGTAGCGGCGCATCGCTGCGAAAGATAGGACGACTACCCCGAGCAATGCGAAAGCGATGAGCCATGCCTCAACTCTCATGTCATAAAAGTTTGAGCCCGCAACAACAAAGATCACGAACGTTGATGACCAAACCGTCACGACCATGCCCGTGCGCAGCAACCACGCGAGCACCAACCCTCCCCACACTGGAGTAAGAAGCGCCGAGGCAGCCACGCCGAGGTCGAGGTAAAAAAGGAAACGGAGCATAAGCAAACACGCGTATAGAGTGCCCACGGGTAGGGGGCCTGAACGCTTCCAGCCCTGTACACCAATAACCACAAGCGCCACGGCGATTTCGAAGTAGCCGTTACACAGCGCGGCTGCGACGCTCGAGCAGGAGTCCGAGTGAGAAAAGCTCGTGTTCTTAAGCAGGGACGGAATAAAGTACTTGTAGTTCTCAAACAACCCGCTGCCAATAAGCACAGCGAGCGCCAGCACGCCCGCCACCGCCACATTGAGAAGCACATTCGACGGAGTTATTGCAGTGGTTGGGGTCCGAGATTCTCGAAACACCCACACTACGACCATGCCCGCCACGCTCAGAACACCGATGAGAATCCACAACCATGCCGAATCGTTAAACGTTCGTGAGACTCCCGCACCGACGAGGCGGTAAAGATTGAAAGAAATCTTCACCCCTATAGGTAAAGCGAATACGAGCGCCGCGATGGCGAGGAAGTGCCGTCTCAGCGCCGTCGGCTTCGGTGACTTGAGTGGGCGGCTATTCGTCCGTTTTTCAGCACCGAGTAGAACCACGAAGGCTAAAACTAGAACACCTGTACTGACAGCGAGAATCTCCCCAGTTTTCACCCACCATGCGGCAAATCCCTCGAGAACGGTGTCCCTCCAGGGTTCCGCATATCGGAACGCATTCGCAACGAAGTGTGCAAGCCAGATCGGGAGTATCGAGCGGGTTCTCAAGAACCACCACACTGCAAAGAGGCTCCAGAGTGTCACACGAAAAATCGCGTGAATCGGACCAAAGTAGAGGTGGATCGTCCACCGGAATAGGAGTGTAACCAGGAAAGTCACAGACCACGGGATCCGGAACAAGCGTGCAAGGGTAATGATGAGGGCAACGAGGATAAGTTCCTCTTGCGCCCCATCCAGTCCGGAAAGTGCCGCCGTCATCCATGGCGGTTCTCGTGGTCCCCAAACGACGGGATCCGGAAGTAACTCGAGGCTTTCCTCGATTCGCTGTCTCTCTATTCCTCCTGCAGTTTTGAAGAGCACTTCAGAAGATGCCCTCATCAGCATAAATTGGCTTGAGGCACCGACGACGAGCAGCATCACATACCGACGGGCATGCCATTTACGATCGCCGACGGCCGGTGCCTTGGGGACGTCCCAGGCTCTCAGGTAAGCGAGCCAAAGCACTGTGAGTGCAACGTAGAGCACGTACACCGGTAGCGCGCAGAGGCCTCCGTCCGGTGGTCGCAACCACGCCAATACCCCGATGGCGGATGGAGCGATCAAACTCGCGATATGCACAGCGCCTGAATAAAGAAATGGCCACGCGAGTAAAGCCGACACGCCAACGAGCACCGTCCAATGACGTGGAGGGGAATCTGCTCGATTGCGGGCACTCATTTACTCATGGGGCCGCTAAGAAGTAGTAATCGGTAAAGGCGAAATCGAGTTGGTGCAAGCCCACGTGTTACCTACCTTGATACAACGATTACAGTGAACGACATACCAACCCTCGCGTGGAAACCTTCGATCATCACAAGCTCTACTCACACTATCAGGTGTCGTTCTTTCTATCCATATCTTCTTCCAAGTGGGGTTCCGCAGCACGAAAGACACCTTGGGCGGCATCAGCCATTACTTGAGGAATTTGGCAAGGTCGTCGAGATTGACCTCGGGCTGTTCGGTCTGCGTGGGCTGGCCGAATGCCGAACCCTTCGTTGCCCGCTCGCGTTCGCGCTGAGCCGCGAGCTCTTGCTGGCGCCTTTTCGCGGGATTCCCCGAGCGGCCCTTCTTGCCACCGGACCGGTTCTTCTTCCGCTTCGGTTGCTTCTTGGTGTAGCCGCCACCCATGCCGCCGGGCATTCCAGGTATGCCCGGCATGCCCGGCATTCCTCCACCACGTGACATCTGCGTCATGACCTTCTTGGCGTCCTCAAAGCGGTCCACGAGCTGGTTGACCTCGGTCACCGTGGTTCCAGAACCATTAGCGATACGCATGCGGCGCGAGCCATTTAGGATCTTCGTGTCTGCTCGTTCCGCCGGGGTCATCGACTTGACGATGGCCTCCTGACGATCGACCTCGCGCTCGTCGAATTCTTCAAGCGCGTCGCGGTACTGCCCCATACCCGGGAGCATGCCCATGATCTTCTTCATAGAT
>NZ_JBHWPL010000010.1:0-42284 GCF_043424875.1 Trueperella sp.
CGGTCGCCATCACCGTCTGAACTGCGATGCCAGGAATGATCTGCTCAAAAGCCGCCGTGATGGCGCCAAGCGCAATTCCTTCGAGCACCGAGTAGGCAATCGCAAGTCCGGGCTTGACCATGCGCTGGAACGCCAGAATCAGGCCAACCACAAACGCGGTGACGGTGGTGCCGATTGCAACTGGCATCCACATGGCCGGCGGCAACAGGATAGCCGTTGCGACTCCCGAGATAACCGCGAGACCAAGGAGAACACCGATCTTGTTCAGTGCGTCTTGGTAGGTCATCCGGCCGTCGTCGGCGCCCATCGCAGTCCCGGACGGGTAGAACGCACCCTGATGCGACTGCTCGGGGTAGTTGCCGTAGCCCTGCTGGTCTGGGTAGCCGTAGCCAGCTTGATTCGGCTGCTGGTAATCGTAGCCCTGCTGGTAACCCTGCGGTGCTTGATTTGGCCGCTGCTGGCCGGTCTTAAAGTATGGATTATTGCTGATAATCGGATTGCTCAATGGAGCCTCCTTGATAGGTCACACCGCTCGTGCGGCACATTCGCTACTTATCTTAACGGAGAGGTAAC
Organism: Trueperella sp.; assembly: GCF_043424875.1. NCBI lineage: Bacteria > Bacillati > Actinomycetota > Actinomycetes > Actinomycetales > Actinomycetaceae > Trueperella > Trueperella sp. The sequence continues at coordinate 574 of NZ_JBHWPL010000010.1, forward strand.
TTAACACAAGAGTGCCACTTCACTTTTCCACATTGCGCGAGGTTTTCCATTCCGCAGGATCAGGGACGACGCCGGTCAGATACGGCTGCGGTATGACGGCGGCCAGCTCGCTGCCTCCTTATGATGAAAACTGCCCACACACCATCGCGGAGGACACATGATCACAGTCGAAAATCTGACCAAGGATTACGGCAAGACCCGCGCCGTCGACAACCTCTCTTTCTCACTTCGCCCAGGTGCCATCACTGGCTTCCTTGGCCCCAACGGCTCTGGAAAGTCCACGACGATGCGCTGCATCGTTGGCCTCGATACCCCCACGAACGGCCGCGCGCTGATCCGCGGCGTCGAGTACAACAAGCTTCGCTCCCCGCTCACCACAGTCGGCGCCCTACTCGATGGCAAGGCATTCCATCCGCGCCGCACCGCGCGCCAGCACCTGCAAATCGTTGCATCGACGCACGGTTTTCCGGCGCCGCGCGTGGATGAGGTCATTCACCTGACCGGCCTTGCCTCGGTTGCGAAGAAGAAGGTGGGCGACTTCTCGCTTGGCATGAGCCAGCGTCTGGGGATCGCGACGGCGTTGCTCGGCGATCCCCAAGTTCTGATTTTCGACGAGCCGGTCAACGGCCTTGATCCCGACGGCGTTCGCTGGGTCCGTCAGATAATGCGCGATCTTGCGCGCGAGGGGCGTACGGTTCTCGTCTCCTCGCACCTCATGAGCGAGATGGCGCAGACTGCCGACGATCTCATCATTATCGGCCGCGGTCGCCTCATCGATCACGGGCCGATTTCGAAGTTCACCGAGTCCGATCGCGGCATCCGGGTTCGGGTGCAGGGGCCCGATATGGAGGGCATCCGCGGCGCGCTACGCGAGGCGGGCTGGAACGTCGTCGACATTCGTCCAAGTCAGGGATTCCCAACGGGAGCCTTCGAGGTTCCCGGCGCCGAACGCGAAATCATCGGCCATCTGCTCTTTGAGCGGGGGCTTGAACTTCACGAGATTACCGAGATTCATTCCTCGCTCGAGGACGTGTTCATGGAGCTCACGGCGGGATCGGTTGAGTTCTCCTCGGGAGGGTCCCACCGTGGCGGGCCGCCGCCGATGCAGTATCCGCAGAATCCGCAGATGCCGTATCAGCAGATGCAGAACCCACAGATGCCGTCGGTGCCACATCCGCCGACCAATGCCCGTCCGACCACCTCGAACGAATTCTAGGGAGCAACGATGACCACAGAAGAAGCCCTCGCAACGTTCGCAGGCAAGTTCGGCGCATCGAAGTATCGCCCCACGTTCGGCCGCTCGCTTGTATCCGAAGTGAAGAAGCTGAACTCGCGCGCCATCATGATCACGATCGTGATTGGCCTCGTGTTTCAACTCGGCACGTCGTACCTGATGACGAGTCCCGATTGGATCGAGGGTTCCGGGTACGAGGTCGTGACCTTTGGCGCTCAGTTCATTGCTTTGTACATGATTATCTTCGGCACGCTCGCGGTGACCACCGAGTATTCGCACAACACCATGCGCACCACGGCACTGGCCGACCCGAATCGCACTCGGGCTTTCGCGTCGAAGCTCACGGCCGTGGCGCTCCTGAGCGGCATCTTCCTCATTGCCATGTTGATCGTGGCGTGGTTCATTGCCACGATTCAGATCGATTCGTTCGCCCCGTTCAACGAGGGTATTAAGCCATACGCCGCGATGATCGCGTTTCTCATCTTGGTGGCCTTGATGTCGGCCAGTTTCGGTTACATTCTCCGCTCGACGGCCGGGACGATCGCTCTTATGACGGTCTTGATGTTCCTCGCCGACCTTTTCGTGCTCCTGCCCGTGGAATTCTTCCAGAAGACCTACTCTCAACTCACGCCCTATGCGCTGCTGACCAAGGCGATTTCGGGGTCCAACCCGGCTTTCACCGAGTCCGTGCTGTTCGAGAGCCAGTGGATCGCGTTGGCAATTTTCGCGGGTTACACGCTCGTGGTAGTAATATCTGGCTGGGTCCTCTACCGGAAGCGGGATGCCTAGGGCCTCCCACGCCAATCCGGATAGGGTGAAGCGAGGCACTTTGAAGAAACCGACATGAATACGCGAAACAAGGCACCCGCTCTAGCATCGGCACTATTACTTTCAGCCGGAATCACTGCATGTTCAGATGAGCAGGACGTCGCCGACTCAAGCTCAAGCGCGACGGCGACGGCGGAGTCTACGCCGATTGAGTCGGAAGCACCGGCTGAGCCGTCCCCGTCGGACACGGAGAGCCGGTCCTCAGAGCCGACCCCCACCTCGACCCTGCTGTCTGAGGATGCGGTGGTCGATGGGGGTATCTACGAACAGTGGCGCGTTGACAAGGCCAGTGGTCGGCATGTGTTGGACTCCGAACACGTCCAGATTTGGTTGCCGGAGGGAATGTTGCGCGAGGAGTTTGATGACATCTACCGCCAGTCCTCAGCTGTGATTGAGTCAGGTGTCTACTCGATGACATGCGGGACTGAGGACTACCTGACCTACATAACCGAGGACTATAACCAGATGAAGTTCGGGGATTGGGAACGTCGCTTTGAGATCGTTGGCGAAAACTGTCCCACGATCGACAACTACATCCACACCGTCTTCGACGTTAGCGAGGATATGATTATCCTCCAGACCAAATACGACGTCGATTACACCGACGACCAAGGTTTTATCTCGCCGGGGTATCAAAACACTCACGCCATCGTGACCTACAAGGTGATCAAGACCAGCGAGGGTTCGACGAGGGGCTCATCCCGCACAACCCCGACATCCTTCGGGACTGGATGTAATCTACGGAATCCACATCCGAGGCCGGTGCTTACAGATCCGGGTGCTTACAGATCCGTATATTTTGTGGAGCGGCCCTTCGCCTTCGCCACGGGGTACTTGGCTCGAGTAACGTCTAGCTTCTCGCGCACGATCGCCTCCGGGTCTAGTCCGAGGTCATTGGCGAGGAACAGGCAATAGGTCAAGATGTCGGCAAGTTCCTCTTTGACGCTGTCGACCTTGAAGCCGGCATCCCACTGAAAGCACTCCAGCAGCTCGGCCGCCTCAATCGAAATCGATTTCGCGAGGTTCTCCGGGCTATGGAACTTCTTCCAGTCCCTTTCATTTCTGAACTCTTCGAGTTCTGTATTGAGGTCCTTCACGGTCATCCTTCCTGGGAGGCCTTCAATAAAGCTTCGCGCAACTGCGGGTCAACTGCGTAAATGTAGAGACCATTAACCCCGCGGGTTAGCAGGACATTCATTTCGTTACGCAGGAGGTCAAGTGAAACGTCGAGCTTGGTTCCGTCATCGAGCGAGCGCCTGTTCGTCACCGCCCTGTTCTTCGACTCCGAGGCATCAAACTGAATTCTTCCATCTCGGTACTTAATTGACGGACCGAGGATGACAGCCGCAACATTCAGATCAAAGCCCTGAACTGTAAAGTGGGAGCCCACCTCGTTGATCGTTGCTGCTTGCTCTGCCCAAGCAAGACGCTTTGTATGGCGGTCCAACTTGAGAGCCTTCGTCGTCTCGCGATTCCACGGCAACTCGAAGTCGCCGATCTTGACGGTCCACGGTCTGCCATCGGCGTCAGGGCGTCGGGCGTTGTAGTCCCAATCAAACGTAGCGAGAAGGCGCGATAGCCCCTGCTCCGTCGCCGAGGCACGCTTGCGGATATCTTCGTACATCGCCCCGACGTCGTCGTAAATCCGCAGGTCGTAGGCTGGATCGCGCGGAATAGGGCCGATGATTTGATCTCGAGTAATGCGCTGAATCCACTCTTGCGTTTCCTCATTGCCAGATATTCTCATCTGCATCTTGAGCTCAATATGCGCGTCCGCCCGCTCCATCATCTGCTCAAGTTTGTGTGGCTCCCAGTATTGGTTTCCTGCCATGACCTGGTACGGGTCAAACACGAGGACGGTGACGCGGCTTCTCTCGATAATGTCGAAAAGCTGATTGTCACCTTTGTACGACTGCTTACCTTGCGTCCACAACAGATGACCCTCATCAATGAGGACTACATCTGCAGGGTCATTTCTGTTCGTGTTGTTAATGAACGTCGTGGGCCGCGATACCTGCGTCTTCCCATTGACAGTCAGGCCAAGCTTTTTGGCTATGGAATCGTAGACCTTGACCTGCTCGGGATTGTTGACGAGTAGATACGGGCTGATCGTTCGGTACAGGTCCGGCGTTTCGGGATCGGCGCGGTTTTGGAACAGCTCGTACAAGATGGACGACAGAAGTACGGTTTTGCCGGTTCCTGCCAGTCCTGAGACCAGTATCAATTGATGCTCGTCGGTGTCAGTTCCCAACGCTTCCTCGATTGCATTGAGAATGCTACTGCGGGCCTCTTCCTGTTCCACGTTGAGCGCGTGGAATGGGGAAGCCTTGAAGAGAGCAGAGTCCCGCACGACTTCCGCGCTTGGGAAGAGCCGCTCGTTCTCGGTTCGAAGCGCCTGCCAGATGGAATCGAAGACGTCGTCGAAATACTGCTTCGTGTGGTACTGCTTTTGCGGATTGCCCCGGCGGTTCTCCACGCGAACCACCGATGGCGACGCCGTCAGATACGCCATCAAGCGATTCTCAATGTCGAGCGTCAAGGACTTGTTAAAGAGCTCGTGTCCGATGACGTACATTTCGGGATTGTCAGCGCGTTTGAACTCCAGCCAGTCGTCCCTCGTCTCGGGATCGATCGTCAGGTGCTGGTTCGTACGACTGCGGATATCCGAAGTCTCGCCAACGTAGACCCGGTATAGTTCGTTGTTTTCGTCCGTCACGACGTACACCGTCGGATAGTCGAGAATGTACTGCGCCGGTTCGGAGTGCGCGCCGCCGAGTTCGCGAGCCGCTATCTGCTCGAGCTCTCGTGAAGAATGATCCGAGTAGGAGACCACTTTGACAACGGGTTTCGCTACGGTCATGTGAGTCCTCCCTTTGATTTCTCAATCGCCACTGGCTGAGCCAGTCATGCGAAGCATTTCGAGTGTAAGCCAAACAAGCCCCGCGTTGGTTGACGGGGTAGAAACACGAGGGGAGCAACGCCACGCGGGCGAAGAAATCCAGTAATTCATAGGCAAAAAGGTCGGGTGCCGGGGCAAACGCTCCTGCACCCGGCCTCTTTGCGCGCTGCCCTAGTGCCGCGACCACGCTATAGCGGCGAATCCCAGGCCCACCACCGCCACGCCGACCAAAATCAGCGCAACCGGCGCGAGCCCGAGGCGAGCGCCGGCGATGCCCGCCAGCGGGTAGGTCAGCAGGTAGCACGCGTGCGAGAGCGAGAACTGCGCGGCAAAGACCGCCGAGCGATTCGCCGGCGAACTTCCACGGCGCAGTAGCCGCGACGACGGCGTGAGCACCATCGACGTCGTCGCGCCCGATACGATCCAAACGACCAGCAGACTTATCCACGACGCCGTCCCCTCGGCGAACGTCAAGATGGCCGCGGTGGCGAGTAGCGCGGCCGGCAAGAACAGCGCGCCGAAGAACATAACGCGTAGGTCGGAGGACCGCTGAAGCACGCCGGGGAGCGCGAAGGCGACGATCATCGAGCCCACGCCGTACGCCGCCAACAACAGTGCGACATCATCTTCGTCGCGGCCAAGCGTGCCCCGGACAATCACGACCGTGTTAACGATGACCATCGCTGTCATCGTGGAGACCACCAGATTCAATCCGAGCAGGCCACGCAGCTCAGCGTTACGCCAGAAAATGCGCGCCCCGCGCGTCACCCGCTCCCTAAACGGCGCCTGCTCCGGGGCGTCCACACCCGGGAAGTGCGCCCACACAACCAGCGCCGCCGAGCCAATAAAGCCGATAATCGTGCCGATGAACAGGTTGTTATACGAGATCACGGTCAGCAACGCGGCAGCAAGCATCGGGCTGACCACGGCTTCGAGGTCATAGGCAAGGCGCGAGAGTGAGAGCGCCCGAGTGTAGTCGCCTTCATCCGGGAGCACCTCGGGGATGACAGCCTGGAAGGTCGGCGTGAACGTCGCGGACGCCGACTGCAACAGGAAGATTAGCAGGTAAATCTGCCACTCGGCGTCGACGAACGGAAGGAACACGGCGACACCCGCGCGGACGACGTCGGCGAAAATCAGTACCGGCTTGGCCGGCAACGAGCCGACGACAGCGTTGACCACCGGCGCAACCCCCACGTAAGCAATCATCTTGATTGCCATGGCGACTCCGAGGACGAGGCCGGCGTTCTCCCCCGCGATGTCGAAGGCGAGGAGCCCAAGGGCAACCGTCAGCAGACCGGTTCCTAAGAGTGCGATGACCTGCGCACCAAACAGCTTGGCGTACGTGGGATGGCGAAGAACCTGAAGCAATCAGAGCCTTTCTCAGCGCTAACCGGACCGTGCCCCCAGTGGGACTCGAACCCACACTGGATCGATTTTAAGTCGACTGCCTCTGCCATTGGGCTATGGGGGCGTAGAGCCTAGATTACCCGCCAGCTCAGTGCGCCCAAAATGCGATATGCCAGCGTAATCGGCCCAAAAGAGTTAGACACGGTAAAAAAGGCACTAAGCTAAAGGGATAAGTCACAGCACAGCCAATCGTGACCGCAATGAAGCATTTATTTTGATTGGGGACCTCATGGGTGTCATCACTCGATACCGCAAAGCGCTCAAGAATGAGACGATTGCAGGAATCGTACTCATTATCGGTGCCGTCGTGGCTCTCGTCTGGGCGAACTTCCCAGTGAAAGAAGCCCGCGAGCTCTACGAGACCATCGCATTTACCGAGCTCTTCGAACTCGCAGGACACTCGATGTCGGCCTCCGTCATCGCCGCCGACTTCCTGCTCGCGCTCTTCTTCTTCATCGTGGGCTTGGAGCTCAAACAGGAATTCGTGATCGGTTCGCTTCGAGACGTGAAGCAGGCACTCGTGCCGATCCTTGCCGCCGTCTTCGGTATGGTCGGCCCGATAGCCGTCTACTCGATCGTCCAGCTGCTCTCGGATAGCCCGAACTGGTCCGGCTGGGCCGTGCCAGTGGCCACCGACATCGCGTTCGCACTCGGCGTGCTTGGCCTGTTCGGCAAGGGCTTGCCGATTGCGCTGCGAACCTTCCTCATGACGCTCGCGGTTGTCGACGACCTCCTAGGCATCACGATCATTGCGGTCTTCTTCTCGTCGAATCTGAACTTCGTGTTCCTTACGCTCTCGATCCTGACGATCGGCGTCTTCGGCTTCATGGTTCAGCGCCGCATCACGCACTGGTACATTCTGTGGCCGCTCGGCCTGCTGGCCTGGCTGTTCATGTTCATCTCCGGCATCCACGCCACGATCGCCGCAGTGGGCCTTGGCATGACGGTCCCGGCGATCCAGCGCAAGGACGAGCCGCTTCCGATGACCGAGCACATCACCGAGAGGCTCAACTTCTACTCGGCGGGTATCGTCCTGCCCATCTTCGCCTTCTTCGCGGCGGGCGTGAATGTCGTCGATTCCGGTGGCGTCATGGCAATGTTGACCGACCCGGCAGCAATGGGCGTCTACCTCGGCCTGCCCGTTGGTAAGACGGTTGGAATCACGCTTGGCGTGATGCTGCTCGTCTACGTGTTCAAGCTCAAGCTTGGCAAGGGGCTCAGCATTCCGGACATCATGGCCGTGTCCATGGTCTCCGGTATTGGCTTCACCGTGTCGCTCCTGATCGCAACCCTTTCGTTCGCGCCCGACGACGTGGCCGGCCCGCACGCCCGCGTGGCCGTTCTGCTCGGCACGTTCATCTCGCTCGTGCTCGGCGCGCTCCTGCTTCGCATGCGCGCTTCCTGGCACGCCAAGCATCCGCACATTGCGGCTGAGGCTGACGCCGAGCACAGCAGGGGTGGCTCCGGCGTTCCTGCGGATCACTCGGAGAGGACCTGGGGCGAGGTCGAGGGCGGCGAGCCCGAGGTCGAGCCCGGTCACTACAACCGGTAGGACACGGCCGGCTCGCCCACGGGTGGCTATGCTGGCCGGCTCGCCTGGGGCGTTCTGCCCACGGGAACTTCGCCTGCGGGCGGTCTGCCCACGGGCGCCCGACCTAGAGCGTGGGCGGATTAGGCTCGCGCGCTGCCCAGAGAGCAAGCCCGTCGAGGATGTCATGCTCCGAGGTAATCGTGTGCGTGAGGGGCACTTTGGTGGCCGTCTCAGCGGCGACGTGCCGAATGATCTCCTGCCACACGAGCGCACCGGAATGAATGACGTCCACGCGCCCCGGGTGCATGAAGGGAAGCCTCGCGCGCTCTTCGGCGGTAGAGCGGATGAACCATTCACAGACGCCGTCCACTTCAGCGAGCGACATCTCTGCGCCGTGAATTCTGGCCGCGTCATACATCGGAAGGTCGAGGGCCTTCGCCGTGATCGTGGTAATCGTGCCCGCTAGGCCGATGAGCGTGCGGGTCTCGGACAGGTCGAGGCCGGTGCGCTCGAGGGCGGCATGAACGTCGGCGCGCGCTGCGGCCACTTCTTCTTCACTTGCGGGATCGTGCTCAAGATGGCGTTCGCGCATGCGCACGCAGCCCACATTCATCGAGGCGGCACCAAGGATCGTGCCGTCATTCAGACCGAGCACAAACTCGGTGGAGCCCCCACCCAAGTCGACCGTTAGGAAAGGTTCCTCCGTGGTGTCGCCGAGCACCGACGTCGCGCCCTCAAAAGACGCACGCGCCTCTTCCTCGCCAGACAGCACCTGGACGTCGACGCCGAGGCGCTCCTTCACGCCGTCCAGGAACGCATCGCGGTTGGAGGCGTCCCGGGTGGCCGACGTCGCCGCGAAGCGAATGGACTCGACGCCGTGCTGGCGGCACTGATCCGCGTATTCGTCGACGAAGGCGAGGGTGCGCTCGAGGGCCTCCGGGTCAAACTTGCCCGTGCGGTCAACGCCCTGGCCGAGGCGGGCGACCTCCATGCGCCGCACCACGTCTTCCAGCGGCTGGTGCCGGCCCGGCACGTCCGCGATGAGCAGGCGGATTGAATTCGTCCCGCAGTCAATTCCTGCAACTCTCATCGGATACCTCCGCCCGCTGGTTTGGTGGTTGCTGGTTTGGTGGTTGCTGGCTCGGTGGTTGCCGGTTCGTGGCAACGGCACACCTCGGGGTTCCACCCTGCGAGCTCGAGCGCCTCGTCGCCTACCGGAACGACGCCGGGGCCGACCGCGAGCGCGTAGCCCGCCAACGCGTGCAGGCACTTGACGCGATCGGGCATGCCGCCGGCTGATCGATCCGTGATTTCGGGGACGTCGGCGAGGATTTCGCGGCGCTCCACATAGATGCCGTGAGCGCGCTCGTGCGCGGCGCGGTACTCGGCATCCGAGGCCAGGCGCTCGTTAAAGGGCGTCATCCCGCCCGAACTCTCGATGCGGGAAATCTCTTTGACGAGCGAAGGCAACGAGAGATAGAACAGCGTGGGGAACGGGGTGCCGTCGGGCAGGCGCGGATACGTGATCGTCACGGCCGGGTTTCCGCACGCGCAGCGGGCGCCAATGCCGACCAGCCCGCGCGGGTAGCGCCCCAACTGCTCGGTAATCACGGCCTGATCCGACTCGCGGACCTCCGTGGCGTTCGCAGCCACCTTCTTCAACGTTTCCACAGGAATCGTAGGCGTTTCATTCATGAGAACAAGCCTACCGCTTGCCTCCGACACCGCCTAAGGCTGGTCGGTGATGTCGCTGGATTTGCTGGCTCGTGTGGTGGCGGCTAGCCGGTGGGGTTGGGGTCGGCCTGGCTACCCGGTGGGGTCGGCCTAGCTATCCGGTGGGGTCGGCGGGCTGGTCGGCGGGGGCGTCCTCAGCCGGAGCCTCGGACGTGACTGGCTCGGACGGCGTCGTCGTTGGTCCAATAAGAGGCGCGTTGGAGGGGTTCTCCAACTCCCCCACGCCGCCGGCCACCGTGATCGAATCCCACATGGTCACGTAGAACGGTGTGGCTCGGCGGCGGCGGTCGTTGACCTCCTGCGTGCGCTGGGCGAGTAGCTCGTCCGGGGTGCCTTCCTCGGGGTCGGAGACGAGGTAGAGCGTCTCACCAGGCATGACGTAGCCGAGGCGTTCGCGCGCCTGACTGCGCACGTAATCGTCGTCCTGCCAGCGCGCCAGCTCCTGCTCGAGCACTTTGACGCGCGCGGTCGTGTCCTCGTACTGCTGGAGGAGGTCGCGCTTTTCTTGCTGTTGATCGAGGTACTGCGTGAGCGGACCGGCCACAACCACCACACCAAACACCGCAAACAGCAAGATCGCGAGCGCGCGCAGGGAAAACTGGCGCGTCTTCTCGCCGCTGGAGAACCGGATGGTGCGCTTCTTGTTAAACCGTTCCGATGTCGGCCGGCGGGGCTTGCGGGTGGCCTGCTGCTTGGTTGGGGTGGACGGCGTCGCCTGCGAGCGCTTCCTCGACTGTGCTGGCTGGCCTGACCGGGGCTGCCCGGGCTTGCGGGTGCCGGGCTTGCGGGTGCCGGGCGCCGAGCCCTTCCCCGCCTGCGCCGAGGCGCTCTCGGCCGTCCGTCGTCGTGCTGCAGATGCCGCCGAATCCTTCCGGGTACGCGGGCGCGAGCCAGACCCCTGTGGGCCTGACCTGCCAGATGGACGCCGCGAACTCATGCCTCCAAGTTTAGGGGTGCGCGGTCGCAAATTCGGGCAGGGCCACGGGTGAGCCACCGCGCACCCGCACACTTTTCGCAAACGGTGCAGGTTCCCACCAAACCGGGCAGGAACTACCTGCACCATTTAGAGAAAACTTGCCCCGGATGCAGAGGTCAGACCAAACCTGCCCCAGTTGCGAAGGCCGGAGCCACGAGCACGCCAAAGGGGCCGAAGATCCAAACAGATCCTCGGCCCCTTCGAGCTCATCAGCTCACGTGAGCCACAGGCGGGCTACGTGAGCCACATGCAAGTCACAAGCGGGATACCCGCCCGAGCATTCGCGGCTGTTAGGCCTTGAAGCGCGGGAACGCGGTGGCGCCTGCGTACACTGCTGCGTCGTCGAGCTCTTCCTCGATGCGCAGGAGCTGGTTGTACTTGTTGACGCGCTCGCCACGTGCCGGTGCGCCGGTCTTGATCTGGCCGGAGTTGGTGGCCACGGCGAGGTCGGCGATCGTGGTGTCTTCGGTCTCGCCCGAGCGGTGCGACGTCATCGACGTGTAGCCGTTGCGGTGTGCGAGCTCGACAGCCTCGAGCGTCTCCGAGAGCGTACCAATCTGGTTGACCTTGACGAGCAGCGAGTTCGCCGCGCCCATCTCGATGCCCTTCTTGAGGCGCTCGGGGTTGGTCACGAACAGGTCGTCGCCAACGATCTGGACCTTGTTGCCAACGCTCTTGGTCATCTCGACCCACGAGTCCCACTCGTCTTCCGAGAGCGGATCCTCGATCGAGACGATCGGGTAATCAGCCACGAGCTTCTCGTAGTAGGCGATCATCTCGGTCGGCGACTTCGAGCTACCTTCGAACTGGTAAGCGCCATCCTTGAAGAACTCGGTCGATGCGACGTCGAGCGCGAGCGCAACATCGGAGCCCGGCGTGTAGCCAGCCTTCTCGATGGCCTCCACGATGAGGTCAAGTGCCGCGGCGTTGGTCTCGAGGTTCGGGGCGAAGCCGCCCTCGTCGCCGAGGCCGGTCGCGAGGCCACGCTGCTGAAGAACCGACTTCAGCGAGTGGTAGACCTCGGAGCCAATGCGCAGGGCTTCCTTGAACGTCGGGGCGCCGATCGGAGCGATCATGAACTCCTGGATATCCACGTCGGTATCGGCGTGCTCGCCACCGTTGAGGATGTTCATCATCGGGACCGGGAGGATGTGGGCGTTCGGGCCGCCGAGGTAGGAGAACAGGGACAGGCCTGCGGACTCTGCCGACGCCTTCGCGATCGCGAGCGAAACACCGAGGATGCCGTTCGCGCCGAGCTTGCCCTTGTTGTCGGTTCCATCGAGGTCACGCAGAACCGTGTCGATGAAACGTTGCTCGGAAGCATCAAGACCGATGACTTCCTCTTCCATTTCCTCGATCACGTTAGCAACAGCGTTCGATACGCCCTTGCCGAGGTAACGCGAGTCGTCGCCGTCACGCAGTTCTACTGCTTCGAATGCACCAGTGGATGCGCCCGACGGGACTCCGGCGCGGCCAAAGTGGCCATCGTCCAGAAGAACCTCAACCTCGACGGTCGGGTTACCACGCGAATCAAGAATCTCACGTGCATGTACGGCTTCAATATTTGCCACAAGAACTCCTTCAATAGGTTATTCACCGGCAGATCGAAGCATCGATCCACCGCCACACACCATTGTCCTACGAATCGCCGACAAATAACACCGACGTTCACGCGAACCCCCGCAATTTTGCTTACGGGGCAATAGATTGATGTGACGTGCAACTCGCCGGGGCGTCTTTCGTCCCGCTTTGCCTGGGTCCGGCTGGCTCCGCTTTTTCCCGACGACGACGGTGCGCGAGTCGCGTTGCAGGTGTGCCGTAGGTGCCATTGCAGGTGGGGCGTAGGTGCCATTGCAGGTGGGGCGTGGGTGCCGGGCGTGAGGTGATATGGCCGGTGGTGGCGGGTCGGCGTGGCTGGCGGGCGACGGGCGGCGGCGGCGAGCGGCTGGCGATCGTCGTCGTCGTTGAAAACTCTTGCAAGAATAGTGCGGATTTTGCGAAAACTCATCTAGTTTTGCGAAAAAGACGAATTTTAGCCGAAAACGGCGGTTTTTGCCGATGTGCACGAAAAATTTGTCGGAGGCGGATTTTACGATTGATGCATCACTTACCGTTCCCCTCCGCGGGAGCCGGATCTCCGGCTTTTCCGCGGTATGACGCCAAAGGAGACCGCTATGTCCGCGTTATTCGCGATCGACCCGCACGGCTCTCCCGTGCGCGCGGTGACGGATGAAGAGCTCCGCGAGGGCAAGATTGCGGAGCTGGATGGGCACCTCGAGGGGCAAGTCGAGGACGCGGCAATTTCACGTGCGCGCGAGGCGGTGATGGGGATCCGGCGATCGGTCGCGGAGTTGGCCGGCGTCGATCCGGAGGTGCTTGGCGGGAAGGTTCAGCTGGCGCTGTCGGATGAGTTGGCGGACGTGTTGAAGAAGGTCACGGCGATTCGGGCGGACGTGCTGGCGGTGATCGAGGCGTCGGGCAGTTGGAAGGGGCATGGATTCCGGACGTTGGCGGATCGCGAGCGCAAGACGAGCGGGGCCACGAAGGCGGAGTCCTCGCGGACGATCACGCGGGCGAAGACTCTCAAGGACGACTTGCCGAAGTTCCGCGAGGAGGTTCACGCGGGTGCGATTTCGATGTCGCATGTGGATGTGGTGAATCGCGTGGCGAACACGCCTGAGTTGAGGGCGCGGTTGAGCGATCCCACGGACGGCGAGGCGCAGTTGCTTGCCGCGGCGAAAGACATGGACCCCGATCGATTCTCGAAGCACGCCAAGGCGTGGGCGATCAAGAACCAGCCTGAACAGTGCGAGGCCGAGGCGCGCCAGGCGGCGAAGGACGAGGACGTCACGCTTGTGGAGCGCGACGGCGGGTGGAGCTTGCGCGGCTGGCTCACGTCGGAGAATGGCGGGATCGTGAACGCCGTGTTGACCGCCGCGATGGGCGTACCGAGCGCGGCCGATCCGCGCGGGCCGAAGGAGCGGCGGGCGGGTGCGCTCGTTGGTCTGTGTGCGAATGCGGCGGAGTTTGGCGACATCAAGAAGTCGGCGCTGGTGGCGCCGCATCTGTCGGTGCATGTCCCGCTGGAGACGATGCTCGGTGCCGAGATGGCAGCACGAGTGTCGAGGGAACGGGCCGCGACGGCCATGCAGCGGGTGGGAGAGCCAGGGTCCAGCGGTGGTGAGTGGGCGGCGGGGTCCAGCGGCGGTGAGCCGGCGGATACCCTCGGGCGCATCCTGGCCACCATTTCCTCGGGATATGCGCCGGATCTGTTCGAGGGGTTCGAGCCTGCCACCTTGGATGACGGCACGCCCCTCCTCCCTTCCGAACTGCAGACATTGCTGTGCAACTCCGACATGTCGCGCGTCATCTTCGGCGCGAAAGGCGAGGTGCTCGATGCTGGTCGCAAGGATCGGTTCGTCAAGAAGAGTCAGATCAGGGCAGTGATCGCGAGAGACAAAACGTGTCGATTCCCAGGATGTGACACCACGATCTCAAGTTCCGAGGTCCATCATGCCCAACATTGGGAACACAATGGACGCACCGACATCGACAACCTCGTGATGCTGTGCTGGTTCCACCACCGCTACGTGCATAAACAGGGAATTTCGATCGTCCACCATGAAAATGGGTGGGTCTTTAGGTCGCGCACGGGGAGGATTCTGTCCGGACCACTCGATCGGGGTGACCCTGAGCGGCGTTCGCGTGATCATAACGAGCCGGCGAGGGGTGAGCCCGCGGCTCGGTCCGCGACCAAAGAAAAAGATCCTCCGAGCGTCCAGGGGACGAGTGTGCCCAAATCTGGTTGATGACCCGTGGTGCGCGGCGAGCAGCGGCGCGCGAGGAGCCGTGGTGCGCGGCGAGCAGCGATTCAGCGGGACCCGATCGTGTCCGCGATGGCGTCGTACTCGGGATAGCTCGCGCCGGGTCCGAGCGCACCCCACCCCGTGGCGTACTGCGGGCCGGCGGTGGGATCGTCGTCGCCGTAGAAGGTCGGGACGTACGTGGCTCCCGCCTTCTCGACGATCAACATGGCCGCCGCGACGTCCCACGAGTTCGCGCTCGAGCCGATCGTACAATCGGCCCAGCCGGCCGCCACGCTACACAAGCTGAGCGCACCCGAGCCGGCGCGCAACACCGATGCGAACGCTCCCAGCGCCGCTTCGACGTGCCCCAACGCGACGGCGCTTCCGTCGATCCGGAGATCCCTCGCGCCCGGGTAGCTCAAAATGATCGTGGCGTGCGGCGGCTGCTTGGCCTGCGGGGTCACGAGCACCTCGCTGTTCAGGTAGGCGCGTTCGAGGTCGGCGCTGAACATGTTGTCCGCCATCGGATCGTAGACTGCCCCCGCCACGACGCGCCCCTCCACCTCGGCGGCGATCGACACGCAGAAAAAGGCATGACCCTGGACGAAATTCGAGGTGCCGTCGATCGGGTCGAGATGCCACGTGACCGGACCCTCCCCCGGCTGCGCCCCGAATTCCTCTCCGAGGAAGCCGTAACTCGGATCCCGCTCGCGGAGCGCCGCCACAATCATGCGCTCCGACGCGCGATCATGCTCCGTCACCAGATCGGTATGGTCCACCTTCTCCTCGACCTCGAACGGCTTCCGGAAGACTCCCCTCAGGTATTCGCCCACCTCGTAGGCGACCTCCACAGCGTCACGATGCAGACGCACCGATTCCGTGACCAGCGTCTTCTCTTCTACCAATGTCATGGTCCTTCCTCCACATCCCGACGGCATGCGACCCAACTTACGTTCGGGGGATAAACGGCAACTCGACGGTTCGTTAACGGGCAGTGAAGTGAGGGGGCGATGGGCAGTGGAACCCGCGCGAGTCGATGATCGCACGGGTTGACCCGATCGATGCGAGTGGAGATTCTCGCGAGGAGTTACGAGCCGATCGTCGCGAGGAACACCGAGTCGATGACCTGCTCCACGAAGTCGAGCATCTCCTCGTTGTCGAGCGGCTTTTGAGCCCCGAGCTTTCGGGGATCCCTGACCGGCGTCGGCACCAGCAGCGTGCGGATTGCCGGCTTGGCGATCGCCTTCGGGTAGAGCCTACGCAGCCGAGCCTGTCGCGAATCCGGCAGGATGACCGGCGCGAACCGCACGTTCGGGCCCTGCATCGTGATCTCCTCGATGCCCGCCTCCCGCGCCTTCTCCCGAAGCTCCGCGAGCGCGAAGAGGCGGTCCACCTCCACCGGCACCGAGCCGTAGCGGTCCACCAACTCCTGGCGCACGTCGGCACGCTGGGCGGTCGACGTCGTCGCGGCAATCTTCGTATAGATCTCCAGCCGCAAGCGTTCGGACGTCACCCAATTCTCGGGCACGTACGCCTCGATCGGGATCTCGATGCGGATCTCCCCCGCCTTTTCGGCCTCGCTGCGCTTGTCCTGACCCGTGATGTTCGCGACCGCCTCGGAAATCATGCGAATGTACAGGTCGAAGCCGACCCCCGCGATGTGGCCCGACTGCTCGCCACCCAACAGGTTGCCAGCGCCGCGGATCTCGAGATCCTTCAGCGCCACCTGGAAGCCCGCGCCAAGCTCGGTGTGCGAGGCGATCGTACGCAGGCGCTCGAGGGCCGTCTCCGTCATCGTTCCATCGCGCGGATAGAGGAAGTAGGCATAGGCGCGGTCGCGCCCGCGGCCCACACGCCCGCGCAACTGGTGCAACTGCGAGAGGCCGAACTTGTGTGCGTTCTCGACGATGAGCGTGTTCGCATTCGCGATGTCGAGGCCCGTTTCGATGATCGTGGTGGAGACGAGCACGTCGATCTCTTTGTTCCAGAACTGGTCGATGATGAGCTCGAGCTGATGCTCGCTCATCTTGCCGTGCGCGACGCCGATCCGGGCATCCGGCACGAGCTCCTGCAGCTCCGCTGCCACACGGTTGATCGACTGCGTGCGATTGTGCACGTAGAAGACCTGCCCCTCGCGCAGCAACTCGCGCTTGATCGCGGCCGCCACCTGCTGGGGCTCATGCACGCCCACGTACGTGAGAATCGGGTGCCGCTCCTCCGGCGGCGTGGCAAGCGTGGACATCTGGCGCAGACCCGTCACCGCCATTTCGAGCGTTCGCGGAATCGGGGTGGCCGACATCGCGAGCACATCCACGGCCGGGTAGAGCTGCTTGAGCGTCTCCTTGTGTTCGACGCCGAAGCGCTGCTCCTCGTCGATCACCACGAGGCCGAGATCCTTGAACCGCACATCGCCCGTGATCAGCCGGTGCGTACCGATCACCACGTCAACCGTGCCATCGCGCAGACCCTTCTTCACGATGTCCGCCTCGCGGTCGGACTGGAAGCGCGAGAGCTGCTCCACGTTGACCGGGAATCCGGTGTAGCGCTCCTTGAACGTCTCAAGGTGCTGCTGCACGAGCAGCGTGGTGGGCGCGAGAATCGCCACCTGCTTACCGTCCTGCACCGCCTTGAACGCGGCACGCACGGCGATCTCCGTCTTGCCGTAGCCGACGTCGCCCGAGATCAGGCGGTCCATCGGCTCAGGCGACTCCATATCGCGCTTGACCTCGTCGATCGTCGAGAGCTGATCGGGCGTCTCGATGTGTTCGAAGGCGTCCTCCAACTCGTGCTGCCACGGCGTATCGGGCGAAAACGCGTGCCCCTTCGTGGCCCTGCGCTGGGCGTACAGGCGCACGAGCTCCTTCGCGATCTGCTTGACCGCCGCACGCGCCTTCGACTTCGTCTTCTCCCAGTCGGCGCCACCCATCTTGTTGAGCGAGGGTGCATCGCCGCCCGAGTACTTCGAGATTTGGTCGAGCTGGTCGGTGGGCACCCACAGCTGGTCGCGCGCCTGACCGCGGCGCGAGGGCGCGTACTCGAGCACCACGTACTCGCGCTGAGCACCGTTGGGCCCGCCGAGCTTGCGCTTGGCCAGCTGCACAAATTGCGCGACGCCGTGGCGCGCGTGAACGACGTAATCGCCCGGCTTGAGCTGAAGCGGGTCGACGGCGTTCTTGCGCCGCTTGGGCATCTGACGCTGCTGGGCCGAGCGGGCCCGCTTGCGGCCGATGAGGTCGTTCGAGCCGAGGAGCACGAACTTCGCGCCCTCCGCAACGAAGCCGGATTGCACCGGTGCCGTCACAATCGACACGACCCCCGGCGTCACCTCTTGCAGGTCCTCCGAGAAACGCGCGGGAACGTCAAAGTCCTGGAGCTGTTCGACGAGGCGCCGGCCCAAGCCCGCACCCTGTGCGGCGACGACGACCCTCCACTGCTCGCGCGCGAGCCTACCGACCTCCTCGAGCGCCCGGTCCACATTGCCCGCGAAATTCTGCGGCTCTCTCAGCGGGAGCTTCACCGCGTCCTCGCCTGCGAATCCGCCGATCGTCCACCAGCCGAGCCCGCGCTTAGTCGCCGCGCGTTCGACGTCATCGATCTCCTCGAACGACGCGTTCGACACGGAAATCGGGATCTTCCCGCCGGACGCGGCCGATGACCACGCCGCCGCGAGGAACTCCTGCGTCGTCTCGTGGAGCGATTCGGCGCGCTGGTCGAGGCGTTCGGGCTCGACCAGGATGATGCGCGCGGTGTCGGGGAGCTCGTTGACGAATAGGTGCATCTTCTCGACGAGGACGGGCTGGAGCGATTCCATGCCCTCCACGGCGATTCCGTTCGCGATCTTGTCGAGCATGTCGAGCGCCCCGGGAAGGTCGTCGATCGCCTTCGAGGCGCGGGAACGCACGTCGTCGGTGAGGAGGATTTCGCGGCACGGCGGGGCGTAGAGCTCGTTGACGGCGTCCATCGACCGCTGGTCGGAGACGGCGAACGTGCGGATCTCGTCCACTTCGTCGCCGAAGAATTCCACGCGTAGCGGGTGGTCGGCCGTCGGCGGGAAGACGTCGACGATCCCGCCGCGCACGGCGAACTGCCCGCGTGCCTCGATCATGTCCACCCGCGCGTAGGCCGCGCCGACGAGGCGTTCCTGCAACTCGTTGAAATCCACGAAATCGCCCACGCGCAGCGTGACCGGTTCGAGGTCGCCGAGACCGGCCGCGATCGGCTGGAGGAAGGCACGGATCGGGACGAGCAGCACCCTGAGCTCGGGGAACTCCCCCGGGTGGGCGAGGCGGCGCAGCGTGGTGAGGCGCTCGGCCACCGTGTCGGAGCGCGGCGAGAGCCGCTCGTGCGGGAGGGTCTCCCACGCGGGGAAGATCGCCATGTTTTCGGCGGGCACGTAGGCGCGCAGGGCGTCGCGCAGGTCTTCGGCCTCGCGCCCCGACGTCGTCACTGCGACCTGCAGCCGACCATCCCCCTTGCGCAGCACCTCCGCGATCGCGGGCGCAAACGCCCCGCGCGGCATGCCGAAATCGCCGAAGCGATCGTTGGCGTGCGGGGAGAGCGCGTCGATGTGGTCGAGAATATCGAGAACGGGGCGAAGATCCATGGGGTCCTATCGAGGCGAATGGAGGCGGAGCGTTGCCTTGTCGAGGCCGAGGGCGAGCACGTCCTCGACGGCGTCGGCGGCCTCGTCAATCAGGGTGTCGAGCGTCTTGCGCTCGGTGGATGAGAAGTCGGAGAGCACGTAGTCGGCCGGATTTTGGCGGCCGGGCGGGCGGCCGATGCCGAACCGGAGGCGGATGAAGTCCTGCGTGCCCAGTGATTTCGAGATGTCCTTCAGGCCGTTGTGGCCGCCGGCTCCCCCGCCGCGCTTGAGTTTGAGCGTGCCGAAGGGGAGGTCGAGCTCGTCGTGGACGACGATGAGGTTCTCCGGCTCGACCTTGAAATAGCTGAGCAGCGAGGAGACCGGGCCGCCCGAGGTGTTCATGTAGCCGTTCGAGATTCCGAGGATGACGCGCTCGCCGGGCGGGGGCCCCACGCGCAGCGAGGCCGCCTGTGTATTTGACTGCTTGTGCGCGGACAGCGAGGTGCCCGCGCGGTGGGCGAGCAGGTGCACGACGTGCTGGCCGATATTGTGGCGGGTCGCCTCGTAGCGCGGGCCGGGATTACCGAGGCCGACAACTGCAAACATACGATTCCTTCACTGTGCGAGGACCTAGCCAAGACTATCAACCTGTTGCGACTCTGCCGTGACGCGCGAGAGGCCCGCTCGGTGCGCAGTGCACGGAACGGGCCACTCGAAGATTGACGGTTGAGGGGATTTCTCCTCGACGGGATTACTCCTCGTCGTCGCCTTCGCCGGCTTCCTTGGCGTCGTCTTCTGCAGGCTCTTCGCCGGCTTCCTCGGCGCCCTCTTCGGGCTCGGGGAGCTCGACTTCCTGCGGCTCAGCAACAACGACGACGACGTCGTCCATTGCGAGCTCGGTGGTGACACCCTCGGGGAACGTGATGTCGCCGACGGTGAGGTTGTTGCCATCCTCGACGCCTTCGACGTCGATCTGGATCGTCTCCGGGATGTCGGACACCGGCGCGAGGACGGTCATCGCCATGAGCTCGAGCGTTGCAATTGCGTCGCCAGCGGGCTCGCCAACGATTTCGACCGGGACGTCGACTGCGACCTTCTCGTCAGCCTTCACGCGGAGCAGGTCAAGGTGCTCAACGAGGCGCGTAAGCGGGTTGCGCTGGATGTCCTTCACGATGACGAGCTGCTTATCGCCCTCGATCTGAAGGTTAAGAAGCGCGTTCGCGTTACCGCGGATGATGAGGTAGGCCTCGTGGTAGTCGAGCGTGAGGTGGACGGGGTCCTCGCCGTGGCCGTACACAACGGCCGGGAGGCGGCCGTCGCGGCGGAGGCGGCGCGATGCGCCCTTGCCGAACTCTTCGCGCTTGATGGTTTCAAGCTGTGGCGTCTTCGATGCCATATCTATTCTCCTGTTCTGTATGGCTCGCGATGTGCGAGCAGGGGCCCCGAAACGGAGGCTATGACAGGCATAGACACCGCGTCGATAACGGAACTCGCCCGCTCCTGGTGGAACGGAGTCGGTTCCCTCGCCGAGGCAACCCCACCACTATAGCCGCGTGGCAACGCGCGAGAAAAGTGGGCGTGCGAAGATCACAGCGCGAGGCGTCAGTGAGCCCCGTCGAAGAGGCTCGTCACCGAGCCGTCGTTGAAGACTTCCTCGATGGCCGATGCGAGAACCGGCGCGATGGGGAGGACGGTCAGCTGCGGGAATCGCTTCTCCACGGGGATCGGCAACGTATCGGTGATGACCACCTCGCGCACGCCGACCTCCGAGAGTCGCTTGGCCGCCGGGTCGGAGAGCACGCCGTGCGTGGCCGCGATGATCACGTCCTTCGCGCCCGCCTCGAGCACCACCCGAACCGCGCCCACGATCGTTCCCGCCGTGTCGATGAGGTCGTCCACGATAACCGCCGTGCAGCCCTGGACGTCGCCCACCACGCGATTGGCCGTCGCTTCGTTCGGACGCGTGATGTCACGGGTCTTGTGCACGAACGCGAGCGGCACGCCACCGAGGCGATCGCCCCACTGCTCGGCCACCTTGATTCGGCCCGCATCCGGCGAAACCACCACGGTGTTGGCGGTGTCAATGCGCGTACGCACGTACTCGACCAGCGTGGGCATCGCCCACAGGTGATCGACCGGCCCGTCGAAGAAGCCCTGCGTCTGCGCGGCGTGCAGGTCCACCGACATGATGCGGTCGGCCCCCGCCGTCTTGTACAGGTCCGCGAGCAGGCGGGCCGAAATCGGCTCGCGCCCCTTGTGCTTCTTGTCCTGGCGCGCGTAGGGGTAGTTTGGAATGACCACCGTAATGCGCTTGGCCGAGGCGCGCTTCGCGGCGTCGACCATAATGAGGGACTCCATAATCCACTTGTTCACCGGCACGGTGATGGATTGAAGAATGAAGACGTCAGTTCCCCGAACTGATTCGTCGAAGCGAACGTAAATTTCGGAATTGGCGAAGTCGTAAGCCGTGACTGGGAGCAGATCGATTCCCAACTCATCGGCCACCGCCCTGGCTAGTTCGGGGTGAGCCCTGCCGCTCGCCAAGACCAGATGCTTCTCACCGTGGGTGTGAATGCCCGTCATCAAACTACTTTCTGTCGTAACCACAGATGGCTTCTGAGTTCCTCCACTACCCTACTCCGCAAGCGGGGCGCGGGTCCGCGAATTTCTAGGTCCGGACGTTGTTTCTCATCACACGGACACTCGCCGGCGCTAGCCGAGCACGCTAAACGGCGCGACCTTCTCGTCCGCCGCGATATCGACGTCGTTAGCTACCGTATGCGGGACCTGCGCGCGCTCGCCAACGCTCACGTTCGTCAGCTGCGAGTATGGCCCGACGACGGCGAACGCTGCCACGTGCGTCCCTCCGCGCAAGATGGTTCCGGGTTCGACGACGGCGTCCGGCTCGAGCGTGACGTCGACGTCGACGTAGGTGGTGGTCGGGTCCGTGATGGCCACGCCCTGAAGCATCCACGTCTCGAGGATGCGGCGGTTCTTCTCCACACGCAGCTCGGCCAGCTGCACGAGCGTGTTGACGCCCGAGGCTTCCATGCCGTCCTCGAGCACGAAAGAACCGACGCCCCGGCCGGAGGTGTGGGCGGCCTCGATCGCGTCGGTCAGGTAGACCTCGCCCTGCGCGTTATCCGTGCCGAGCGTCTCGAGGATCTCGCGCAGGAACGCGATGTCAAAGATGTAGGTGGACGTGCCGACCTCGTGGATGCCGAGCTGATTGTCCGAGGCGTCGGCGTGCTCAACGATGCCGATCACCGATCCGGTGGCGCCCGCGTTGCCAGCCACCTCGTCGGGGCCGGCGGCGTCGCGCTTGATGCGGCCGTAGCCCGTAGGATCTTCGAGAATGGTGGACAGGACGGTCACCGCGTTATCGCCGGACTCGTGGGCCTCGGCGAGCTTGGTCAGGGACGCGGCGGAGAACATTGGCGAATCACCGGCAATGACGAGCACGGAGCCTTCAAGATCCGCCGGGAGCGCCTGCAGGCCACACCACGCAGCCCGGCCGGTTCCCTTAATGTCGTCCTGGTCGGCAATCAGCGCGTCGGGATTGATCTGTTCGATGTGGGCTGCGACCCTGTCGCGCTCGTGGCGGACCACGAAAACCGTGTGCTCGGAGCCAGCCCCGAGGACGGCGTCGTTCACGTGCCCCACGAGAGAACGCCCGCACATCGGCAGCAGAACTTTCGGAATTTCAGACTTGATTCGGGTGCCTTTACCTGCCGCGAGAATAATTGCGGCCGTCAACTCTGCCACGGTGCCTCCTGAGCTCGAGCGCTCCGCCACTAGGATTCGAACCTAGACTAAGGGTTCCAAAGACCCGTGTGCTGCCCTTACACCATGGCGGAATTCTCCCTTATTGTGCCAGTGCCGGGCGCCCGATTTCCAATTGGAGACGCAATCTGGCGGTCTTTGCAATAATGGGCACATGAAGAATGACACCCCCGCAGGTCAGGTCCCTCGTCCGAAGCGTTCACGTATGACTCGCATCGAACGCCGCGAGCAACTCATCGGAATCGGCAGGCAACTGTTCGCCGCCCACGGTTTCGACGCCGTTTCGGTGGAGGAGATCGCCTCGGCGGCCGGGGTATCCAAGCCGGTCATTTACAAGCATTTCGGAGGTAAGGAAGGCCTGTACCAGGTGATCGTGGACCGCGAGACCACCACCCTCAACAGCATCCTCGAGGAGCAGATCCGGCCCGATCTCCACCCGCGCGAGGCCCTCGAGGGCACGATCGTGGGCCTGCTCGACTACATTCAGGTCAACCCCGACGGCTTCGGGCTAATGGTCCACCAATCGCCGGACGTGCTGGCGGGCTCTCAGTTCTCCACCATCATGTCGGATATGGGCGAGCACCTGACGCGGTTGCTGGGCGCCTACTTCGAGCAGCTCGGCTTTAACGTGGACACCGCACCGCTGTACGGGCAGATGCTCGCGGGCATGGTGGGCACGATGGGTCAGTCGTGGTCGAAGGAGAAGGAGACCACGAAGGAGGTCCTTGCGGCGCACCTGGTCAACCTCATGTGGAACGGGTTGCGCGGGCTCGAGCACAATCCGACGCTCGATTACGCGTAGCCGGAGCGGGCACTCACGTTTACTTGCATTCGGGGAAAGTAATCCCGTATACTTTCCTCAAGTGCAAGTAATCGACCGAACGGGAGACCCGCGATGACCACCGAGCATGGCGCAGCAGAACGGCGCGCCGAGATGCGCGCCATCGAACGCGCCGAGGCCCTGCCCTACACCACGATCCCTCCGAGCCGACCCTGGGAGCCCTTCCTCTTCGCCGGGTTCGTCACGCTGGTTATTCTCGGCGTGATCCTCTCCCGTCACGAGGGCCTCATCTGGGCCCTCCTCATCGACGCCGTCGCCATCATCGGGCTGAACGTCTACCTGCGCTACCGCATTCGCCTGAACAAGAGCATGCCGAACGCGGCGGCCGCGCCGCCCGAGATCAAGCGCGCTTACAACAAGTTCGGCCTGTGGCTCATCGTCATCCTGCTCGCCGGCATCGTCGGACTTCCGTTTGCGCCGCTGCCGTGGCCGTGGTTCGGCCTCGTGCTCGTGTTTCTCGCCGTCCTTCCCCTGTACCGGGTCTATGACAAGCGCTGGTATGCCGACGCCGTTCGCGACCTCGAAGCGAGACTCGCATGAGCGCTGAAAGCCATACCAAACGGCCCGACCAGCCCGAGCAGCACGGGATACCCGACCTCGATCCGGTCCTCCACTTCGCCAAACGCACCGTCATCATGGGCGTGCTCTCCTCGGCCACCACCGTCGAATTCGCCTATCTCAAGGAGCACCTCGACCTCGCCGATTCGGACCTGTCCAAGCAAATGCGTACCCTCGCTGACGCCGGCTACGTGAAAATCCACAAGACCGGCCACGGCCGCTCCGGCAACACCGAATACTCGGCCACGCGCGCCGGCCTGAAAGCGTACAAGAACTACAAGCGGCAACTAGCGCAGATGCTCGGTCTCAGTCCCGAGTCCTAGCGCGCCGTCTTGTTTGCCTACCGCCGCGTAGGGCAAACTGTTACCACCTGACCTCTCCAAGGAAGACGATATGAGTCTCGAGATCAATCAATTACATAAAAGATTTGGGTCCACCGTGGCCCTCGATGGCATGAGTTTCACCGTTCACCCGGGCGAGCTCTACGGCTTCGTTGGATCGAACGGCGCCGGAAAGACGACGACGATGCGCATCGCCCTCGGCGTGCTGTCGGCCGATTCGGGCGACGTGCGAGTCAACAACAAGCCGCTCACGTTCGAGGACCGTCAGCGCTTTGGCTACATGCCCGAAGAACGCGGCCTCTACCCCAAGATGAAGGTGGGCGAGCAGCTCATTTACTTCGCCCGCCTGCACGGCATGTCCGACGCCGATGCGCGCGCGGCCATGGAGTACTGGACCGAGCGGCTCGGCGTCCACATGCGCCGCGACGACGAGGTTCAGGCCCTGTCGCTGGGTAACCAGCAGCGCGTCCAGCTCGCCGCCTCCCTCGTTCACGATCCCGACGTGCTCGTCCTCGACGAACCGTTCTCCGGCCTCGACCCCCTCGCGGTGTCGGACATGAGCGAGATCCTGCGCGAGAAGGCCCGGCAGGGCGCAACCGTCGTGTTCTCCTCCCATCAGCTTGACCTCGTCGAGCGCCTGTGCGACCGCGTGGGCATCGCCTCCCTCGGCAAGATCGCCGCAGAAGGCCCGATCGACGAGCTACGCGACGCCGGCTCGGACGCCGTCGTCGAAATTGATGCTCCCGATACGCAGGCCGTGGCCAACGCGCTGCGCCCGCTGGGAATCGAGCCGGACGTGGCCGATCACCGCACGGTGCGCGCGAAGCTTCCCACCCACGTGGCCGACCAGGAGGTCTTGCAGGCCGCACTTTCGGTGGGGCCGGTGCACGGCTTTACGCACGTGCGCCCCTCGCTGACCGACCTGTTCGGAAACATCGTCCAGCTCCCCCAGCCCGTCGAAGCCAAGGACGAGAAGCCCGGCTTCTTCTCCCGCCTGTTTGGAGGTAAGAAGGCATGATTGTTCAGATTATGAAGCGCGAGTTCGCGATGCTCTACCGCAGCCGCGCGATGCGGCTGTCGACCGTGGTGATGGTCCTCTTGATCCTCGCGGCCGGCGTCTTGGGCAAGTTCCTCCTCGGTGGCGACGACGACGCGCCCGCCACCGGCGGCCCTGTCGTGGCCGTCGAAGACCAGATGGCCGACTACGTCTCCCACGTTAAAAAAGTCAGCGGCGGCCAGATCGACGTCGAAACGATCGGTAACGGCGAGGCGGAAAACTACCTGCGGGAGCGCAGCGAGTCCGACGCCGACGGCCCCGCGGTCGTCCTTGCCGGACAGCCGGGCACCCCTGATCTGGTGACGGCCACGGACGGCATGACGGGCGCCGACCAGCAGCTGTCGGCGGTGGTCAACACCGCGGCGACGGCCTGGCTCATGGAAGACCGCGGCATCACGCTCAGCGACGACGATTACTCGACGCTCGTGAGCACCGTGTCCGTGCCGGTCAGCGTGGTGACGATCGGAACCGCAAACCTCATCGAGTCCGATCCGATCGGCTACATCTCCTCGTTCGTCGGGCTCATGGTCCTGTTCATGATGATCATGATGGGCATCTCGACGATCGCCAATGGCGTGGTCGAGGAGAAGTCCTCGCGCGTGGTGGAGATCGTGTTGACGACCGTGCGCCCGCGCACGCTCCTCCTCGGCAAGATTCTTGGCATCGGCACGTTCCTGCTCCTGCAGTTCGTGCTCTTCGCAATCGCCGTGGTCATCTCGCTGAATCTAGCAGGACTGTGGCTCGACCTCGGCCTTGGCTCCTACCTCGCGTGGCTGGCCGTGTGGCTCGTGCTCGGCTTTTTCTTCTACGCCATGGCCACGGGCGCCCTTGCGGCCACGGCCTCGCGCCAAGAAGATCTCGGTGCGGTCACCTCCCCGATTTCGATGACGCTCCTCATCCCGTTTTACGTGGGTCTCTTCCTCGTGCCGGCCATGCCCGAGGCCACCGTCACCAAGGTGCTCTCGATGGTTCCCGGCATCTCGCCGTTCGCCATGCCCGTTCGCCAGGCATACGACACGGTGACGACGTCGGAGCTCCTCATCGCCGCCGCGCTCGGCGTCGTCGCGATCCCGCTCGTGGCGGCAATCGCCGGCAAGATCTACGAAAACTCGATCTTGCACACGGGCAGGCGCCTGAAGATCACCGAGGCCATCCGGGCCAAGAACTAGCGAGTCAGGCCCGGTCGATGAGCGCGAGGAGGACCGAGCGCAGGTAACTGGCCGCCTCCTCGGTACGCTCGTGGCCGACGTCGGCGAGGATCTCGCGTTCGATCTCGAGGATGTCGCTCATCGCGCCGTCGACGGCGGCGAGTCCCTTCGTCGTCGCCGACACGTGGACAATGCGCCCATCTTGCGGGGCCGGCGCTCGCTTGACGAGCCCGCTGGCCTGCATGCGGTCGATACGGTTGGTGATCGTGCCGGAGGAGACGAACGTGTCCTTCATGAGCTGGCCGGCGGTGAGCTTGTGGGCCGGGGCGCGGCGCAGGGCGGCAAGCATTTCAAATTCCCACGTCTCCAAGTCGTGCTTGGCGTAAATCGTCCGACGCACCTTGGCAAAGTGGCGATTGATTCTCAGGAGCCGCGAGAAAATCTCGAGGGGCTCCACGTCGAAGTCGGGCCGCTGGGTTTGCCACGCGGCAACGACCTCATCTACTTCGTCGCGCTCGTCCATGCCGAGAGTTTACTTCACGTCGAGATATCTCGGTAGCGGATTACGAAACTCATCCGAGGTAGCGCGCGGCCTAACTGTAGTACTCGGCCTGTTCGGCCGCCTCGAGCCAGTCCATTTCGAGGCCCTCGAGCTCTTCTTTAAGCTCGGCGATCTGCTTGCCGAGGTCGGCGAGCGCGGCGTAGTCCTCCGTCTGGCTCACGGTTGCGGCGACCTCCGCCTGCTCGAGCCCGAGCCTCTCGTTCTGCTCGCGCACCCGCTTCATCCGGCGTTCGGCGCGTTCCATCGCCTTGCGAGCCTCGCGCTGCTTGGCGGGGTTCGACGTGCTGGGTGCCGCGGACGGCGCGGGCGACGCCGCGCGATCAGCCGGGGGCTGGGCCTCCCGCGCGAGTTCCATGTACTGATCCACGCCTCCGGGCAGGTCGCGCACTCCCCCGTCGATGACGGACACCTGATGATCCGTCGTCCGCTCGAGCAGGTAGCGATCGTGGGAGACCACCACGAGCGTGCCCGGCCACGCATCGAGCAGATCCTCAATGGCCGCGAGAGTATCGGTATCCAGATCGTTCGTCGGCTCATCGAGGAGCAGCACGTTGGGTTCGGCCATAAGTAGGCGCAGGAACTGCAGGCGGCGCCGTTCGCCGCCCGAAAGCTCGGCCACCGGCGTCCACGCCCGCTCGCGCGTGAATCCCAGCTGCTCCACCAGTTGCGAGGCGCTCGTCGGCTTTCCGCCGATCTCCACGTGGGTTTTGATGTCCGCCACCGATTCGACGACGCGGCGGTGCGCAACCTTATCGAGCTCGCGGGTATCTTGCGAGAGGACGGCGAGCTCCACCGTCTTGCCCCTCTTGATAGTGCCCTCGGTGGGCTCGAGCCGGCCCGCAATGAGGCCTAGCAGCGAGGACTTGCCGGCGCCGTTCGCGCCGAGGATTCCGATGCGCTCGCCCGGCGCCAGCCGGAGGGTGACGTCCTTCAGCACGGGCTCGTCGGCGCCCGGCCACGCGAAGGAGACGCCCTCGAGATCCACAACCTTCTTGCCAAGACGCTGGGTGGCCATCCGCGCGAGCTCCACCGTGTCGCGCGGCGGCGGCTCGTTCGCGATCAGCTCGTTGGCCGCCTCGATGCGGAACTTCGGCTTCGAGGTGCGCGCCGGGGCTCCGCGCCGCAGCCACGCGAGCTCCTTGCGTAGTAGATTCGCGCGCTTTTCGGCGCTCTGTTGCGCGAGACGCTGGCGCTCGGCGCGCTGCAGCGTGTAGGCAGCGTACCCGCCCTCGTAGGTCTCCACGTGGCCGGCCACGGGCGACCGCCCGCCTGGCCCGTCATGGCCCGGCACGACCTCCCACAACCGGTCGCATACAAAGTCCAGGAACCACCGGTCATGGGTGACGACGACGAGCGCGCCGTCGTCGGGCCGCGCGTTCAAGTATTCGGCGAGGTACGTGACGCCCTCGATGTCGAGGTGGTTCGTGGGCTCGTCGAGGATGACGACGTCGGCAGGCTTGACGAGCGTCGCCGCGAGCGCCACACGCCGGCGCTGCCCGCCAGAAAGCTCCCCGACCAGCCGCGACAGATCGACGTCGGGAATCAATCCCGCGTGAATCTCGCGAATCTTCGAATCCGACGCCCACTCGTAGGTCGCGGCGTCGCCGTGGATGGCGTCGCGGACGGTCTGGTCCGATGCGAGGTCGTCCGCCTGCGTCAGCACGGCGAAGCGAGTGCCAGAGACCATCGTGACGCGGCCGGTATCGGGCTCGAGGTCGCGGGCCATGAGGCGCAGGAGCGTCGACTTGCCCCCGCCGTTCGGGCCAACGACGCCGATCCGGTTGCCGTCTTCGAGCGAGAGGTTGACGCCTGCGAGGATGGGGCGCGAGCCAAGGGAGATGCCCACGTCCTCCATGCCGAGAATATGTGCCACTACTCGGCCTCGCGAACGTGTGCGCCGGCGGCCGGGCCGCAGGCGGCGAGCACGGTGGTGTGCGGATAGCGGGCGGCGAGCTGCTGGGCGATGGCGTGGAGCGAGTCCGGATCGGTGAGGACCGCGATCGTCGGGCCGGAGCCGGAGAGGATGGCGTGCAGGCCATCGGCGCGCAGCTGCCCGAGCATCTGCCCGAGCTCCGGATTGAGCGAGGCCGCCGGTTCCTCGAGGTCGTTGACCATGGCCGCGCCGATGTCGTCGATCGAGCCGGACTCGAGGGCGGCTCGAAGATCAGTGGTTGGCGCGGGGTCGCCGGCCTGCGGGTTCAGACGGTCGAATTCGCGGAACACCGCTGGCGTGGAGAGCCCGTCCGATCGGGTGAGGAACACCCAGGCGTGAACCGAGGCCACCTGCACCGCCTCGAGCAACTCCCCTCGGCCCTGGCCATGGGCGACCGAGCCCTTGAGGGCGAACGGCACGTCGGAGCCGAGATCGGCGGCGATACGTTCGAGTTCGTCTGCGCCAAAGCCCAAATCCCAGAGCTTGTTAAGGGCGACGAGCGCGCCCGCCGCGTCGGCAGACCCGCCGGCCATCCCGCCGGCCACGGGGATCCGCTTCGTGATCGAGATGCGTGCCCCGGGTGCGCCGGGGCCGGTCAGCCCTCGGCGGTCAAGCAGTGCGGTGGCCGCGCGCATTGCCAAGTTTGAGCCGTCGAGCGGCAGGTCCGCGATTGCCACCGCGTCGCCGGGACTCGTGATGTCCACGGTGAGCTCGTCGGCAGCCGTGACCTCGAGGTCGTCGAAAACATCGAGCGCCTCGAACACGGTGTCGAGAGGGTGAAAGCCGTCGGGGCGCGGGCCACCGACGCGCAATGCAAGATTGACTTTGGCGGGGGCTGAAACTAAAACGCGATGCACGTGCCTATCGTAGCCTCCGGCGCGGGGATCGGCGTATTTTAAGCGTGCGCAGCCCGCGCGATGGCCACGAAGTCGTCGATTCCCAGCTTTTCGCCGCGCAGCGACGGGTCGACGCCGGCCGCCCGCACGATCTCTTCAGCCCGGGCCGGGCTTCCCGCCCACTGGCCAAGCGCGGCGCGCAGGGTCTTGCGGCGCTGCGCAAAGGCGGCGTCAACAATCGCGAACGTCTCGGCGCGAAGGTCCTCGGGATACGGAGCGTCATCTCGGCGCTCCATGTGGACGAGGGCGGAGTCGACGTTCGGGACCGGCCAGAACACGTGGCGGGATACCTTCGCCCCGCGGCGGACCTCGGCGAACCAGTTCGCCTTGACCGACGGGATGCCATACGTGCGCGATCCGGGCTCGGCCGCCAAGCGATCTGCCACCTCGAGCTGCACCATGACCGTCACCGATCGCAGCGAGGGCAGCTCTTCCAGCAACGTCAGAATCACCGGCACCGCCACGTTATAGGGCAGATTCGCCACGAGGTGGGTAGGCGCGACGGAGCTGTCGAGATCAGAGGGGGTATCAAGATCAGCGGGAGCTCGAAGAGCCGGCGGCACCGCGAGGTCGCTTTGCCTCACGAGCATCGCATCGCGCTCGAGCACGGCGAAGCGCTGCGCGGCCTCCGGCATGAATTCGCGGACCGTCGCGGGCAACTCGCCCGCGAGCACTGGATCGATTTCGACGGCCGACACGTAGGCGCCCGCCTCGAGCAGGGCGAGGGTCAGCGAACCGAGACCCGGCCCGACTTCGAGCACGAGGTCACCGGGCTGAACCCCGGCGTCACGCACGATGCGCCGCACCGTGCCGGCGTCGTGAACGAAGTTCTGGCCGAGAGTTTTCGTGGGGCGGACCCCAAGGCGATCGGCAAGCTCGCGGATCTGAACCGGACCGAGCAGGGGCATACGTCCTGCTTTAGTACCAGCCGCGAGCCTGCGAGTGACCCCATGCGCCACACGGGCTGCCGTAGCGGCCCTGGATGTAGCCCAGGCCCCAGCGAATCTGGGTGGCGGGGTTCGTCTGCCAGTCGGCGCCGGCCGAGGCCATCTTCGAGCCCGGCAGCGCCTGCGGGATTCCGTAGGCACCCGAGGAACGATTCATGGCGGTGTGGTTCCAGTGGGACTCACGCTGCCAGAGCGAATCGAGGCACGACCACTGGTCCATGCCCCACCCGTAGGAGGAGAGCATGCCCTGCGCGATCTCGCGCGAGGAGCCGGCCGGAACTGGCGCGGCTGCCGGAGCCGGAGCCGGTGCCTGCGGCGCCGCCTGCGGAGCTGCCTCCTGGGCGGCCTGCGTCGGTGCCGGTTCCGGTTCAACGACCTCCTTGGTACCCACGCGGATGACCTCCGTGACGGGCTCCGAGGCGATGGTCTCGATCAGCAGGATGCGGGTGGCCTCTTCGCCGTCGCGGTAGGTCACCTGGAAGTTACGCGTTCCCGTGCCCTCGACGCCGGCGGTCACAACCCGCTCCTCGCCCTTGGGCAGGTTCGGGTCGTCGATGCGCTCGGTCGCGTACGCATCGGTGAATTCTTCGGTGACGGTCTCGGTGGTCACGCGGACGATCGTCACGTCGGCGTTGGTCACGAGATCCGACAGCGAGACGGACACGTCATCGCGTGCGCCGATCTCAATGCCCGCTTCGGCGAATGCCGCGGCGTACGTCATCGACGAGTCGGCATCGATGCGCACGGTCTCGCCGTCAACGCTCACGTCGAAGGAGACGTCGGCAGCGCTTGCCTCAACTGCTGCTGGCACGCTCGGATCGACGACGGCGGCCACGGCGATCTCTGTGGGCGCCGTGCCCGACGGGATGAGCGGAAGGCCAATCGTTGCGCCGGCGGAAAGGGCGACCACGGATGCGGCGCCGGCCAAGTGGTACGACTTGGGGTACTTGCGCGTGGCGGGCGCCGGGCGGGAGTTGACGCGGCTCGTCACCAGCGAGTGGTTCATCGTCTCTGCGTAGGGAGTACCGCCCGCAACGCTCACGCGGGAAATCACCGGGATCTCGGCGGTATCGGCGGAGCGGCTGGCTGCCTCGGCCGCGGCCGCTGCCTTGGCGCGTTCTGCCATGCGGCGTGCGCGGCGCGAGCCCGGCTTCGGGGGCGTCGTGAGAAGGCCGGCGTCAAAGTACACCGGTCCTCCGGTGCGCGAAGTCCTGCTTGTCAAAGGTGTCTCCAGTGCGTCGATTACAATTTGCCGTAACAATACTGAGACTGATTGTAACCAAATTGTTATACCGCGCAACCATGTTGTGCGCGATCATACAAAACTTGACGGCAATATCTTCACCCGCGGGGCGCGAGTCAGATCCCGTAGACTTCCGTGGTCGTCCGGTCGATCGTGGCGCACAGGTCCTCCACGTCCACCGCCCGCACCTCGGCAAGGAAGCGCGCCGTATAAGCCACCGACCACACAGCGTTTGGCTGGCCGCGGTAGGGCTCGGGCGTCAGATACGGCGCATCGGTTTCCACCAGCACGAGCTCATCGGGCAGCTCCTCGAAGGCCTCGCGCAGGTCGGCGTTGGCCGAATACGTCACGTTGCCGGCAAAGGACGCGTACCAGCCGTTGTCTGCAAGGACGCGCGCCAGATCCGCGTCTCCGGAGAAGCAGTGGAACACCGTCCGCTCCGGTGCCCCATCGGCGAGCAGAATCTTTACGACGTCGGTGTGCGCCTCACGATCGTGAATCTGCATCGGCTTATCGAGCTCCTTCGCGAGCGCGATGTGCTCGCGGAATGCCCGCTTTTGCACCTCGCGGCCCTCGTCGCCCGTGCGGTAGTAGTCGAGACCCGTTTCGCCAATGGCCACGACGGCGTCGTCCCGGCTGAGCTCGGCCACCTTCGCAATCGCGTCCTCGAGCGAGACGCGCTCGTGATGCGGTGCCACACGCGGCGGATTGCCGTCCGGCCCCACCTCGCGCACGCCCGCATGCAGCGGGGTCTCGTTCGGATGGATTGCGAGCGCCGCCCACAGATTCTCGTGAGTGCCGGCGAGATCGTGGGTCCAGTCCAGTACGGGCCAATCGCAGCCGGAGGTGATGGCCGCCCGGATGCCCGCCTCCCGCATGCCCGCGAGGTGGTTCTCCAACAGGAGCGGCGGCTTCCAGTTGCCCTCGAGGTTGGTCTTTTGAACCGGGTCGTGCGGGGGATCCGGATACAGGTGCGTGTGGTTGTCAACGATCGGCACCGCGAGCGGCGCCGGCACCTCGGGGAAGGCTCGCTTGCGATCCTTCTTCGAGCCCGGCTGTGGCGGGGTCTGCGACACTTACTCGCCACTCTCCAGCGGGTTGCCGTCCACGTCGTAGCCTAGGCGCGCGAGCTCGTCGGCGACCACGGATTCATCGAGCTTGACGAAGGCGGGCTTCGGCTTCGAGATCGGCGTGCCGGGCTCAACCACGCGGCGCTCCCAGGTGCGCACGTTGGTGTAATCGCCGGTGATGATCGGATACGGGTAGTCCGTGTCGAGGTCCGTGACCTCCACGAGGTCCGGCATCGGCGCGATGTCCCCGGGCCCGCCCAGCACGGCGTCGATCGTGTTCGCCGAGTGCGGCAGGAAGACCGACATCATCGTGTTGAGGTCGGAGACTGCCTGGATGAGCGTGTTCAGAACCGTCCCGAGTCGCTCTCGCTCCTCCGGCGCCTTGAGCTTGAACGGCTCCGTCTTCGTGACGTAGGCGTTCGCCTCCCCCACGAGCCGCATGATCTCGGCGAGCGCCGCACGCTGCTGGTGGTTGCCGATGAGGCCGCCCACGGTGTCGAAGCCCGCGTTCACGGCGTCGAGCAATTCGCGATCGATGCTCTCAAGCTCGCCGGCTGGCGGGATCTCACCGAAGTTCTTCGCGATCATCGCGCCCGTGCGGTTGACGAGGTTGCCCCAGCCCGCCACGAGCTCCGAGTTGTTGCGGCGCACGAACTCGCTCCATGTGAAGTCCGAGTCCTGGCTCTCCGGTCCGGCAATCGAGATGAAGTAGCGCAGCGCATCTGGCTGGTAGCGCTCGAGCACGTCGCGCACGTAAATGACGATGCCCTTCGAGGAGGAGAACTTCTTGCCCTCCATCGTCAGGAACTCCGAGGCCACCACCTGGGTCGGAAGATTGAGCGTGCCGAAATCCCCCGGCTCGCCGCCCTTTGCGCCCTCGCCGTTGTAGGCGAGCAGTTCCGCCGGCCAGATCTGGCTGTGGAAGACGATGTTGTCCTTGCCCATAAAGTAATAGGAGAGAGCCTCGGGGGTCGTCCACCACTGCTTCCAGTCGTCCGCCGAGCCCGTTCCGGCCTTTTCGCGCCGGCGCGCCCATTCGATCGAGGCAGATAGGTATCCGACGACGGCGTCGAACCAGACGTACAAGCGCTTGCTCGGCTTGTCCTCCCAGCCGGGAACGGGAATGCCCCAGCTGATGTCGCGGCTCATCGCGCGCGGGCGGACGTCCTCGAGCAGGTGCTTGGAGAAGGCGATGACGTTCGGGCGCCACTTGCCGTCCTCTTCCACGCGATCCAGCCACTGCCCAAGCGCCTGCGCGAGCGCCGGCAGGTCAAGGAAGTAGTGCTCGGTGTTCTTGAACTCGGGCGTGAGGCCCGAGACCTTCGAGACCGGGTCGATGAGGTCATGCGGATCGAGCTGATTACCGCAGTTGTCGCACTGATCGCCGCGCGCTCCCACGTATTTACAGATCGGGCAGGTGCCCTCGATGTACCGATCCGGGAGCGTATTGCCCGTCTTCGGGTCGATCGCCACCGGGGTATCTTCGACGATCATGTAGCCGTTATCGCGGCACCCCTCGAACAGGTCCATGACCACCTGCTCGTGGTTCGCCGTCGTCGTTCTCGTAAACAAGTCGTAGGACAGGCCGAGCTTGACGAGATCCTCGACGATGATGCGGTTGTTCTTGTCGGCGAGCTCCTGGGGGCCCACGCCCTCCTGCTCGGCGGCCACGAGGATGGGCGTGCCGTGCTCGTCGGTGCCCGAGACCATCAGCACGTCGTGGCCCTGCATTCGCATGTATCGTGAGAAAACATCCGAGGGCACGCCAAACCCGGCAACGTGGCCGATGTGGCGTGGTCCGTTTGCATAGGGCCAAGCAACAGCTGAAAGGATTTTAGACATACCACAAGGGTAAGCGTTTTCGGCGCGGGACGTGAAACTCGCCCACCGCCAAACGTCGGCTGACCGTGAACGGATGGGCACGCGCGGCGCCACTGGCAATAAACTGATCGAGATGACCGCGGGCAGGCGCCCGCCAACCAAGGAGTAGTTCATGACTGACAATCGCGCGCTGATCATTGTGGATGTGCAGCCGACCTTCACCGAAGGCGGTGCGCTGGGCGTGGAGGGCGGTAACGCCGTCGCCGAACGAATCGCCGACTTCGTCACGGAAAATGCGGACGAGTACGGCCTCATCGTCACCACGCAGGACTGGCACGTGGACCCGGGCCACCACTTCTCTGACAACCCCGACTTCGTGGATACCTGGCCCCCGCACGGCGTGGCCGGCACTGCCGAGGCCGAGCTGCACGAGGCAATCGCCTCCCTCCCGCTGGACGACGGCGTGAAGAAGGGCGAGTACGAGGCCGCCTACTCGGGCTTCGAGGGCACGAACGCGGCCGGCGATACGCTCGAGGTCATTTTGCGCAACGCCGAGGTCTCCTCGATTGACGTGGTTGGCATTGCCGAATCGCACTGCGTGAAGGAAACGGCGCTCGACGCGCTGAAGTCTGGCTGGTCCGTACGCGTGTTCTCCGACCTCACGGTCCCGACCTCCGAGGAGCTCGGCGAGGCTGCCCGCGTGGAGATGGACGAGGCCGGCGTGGAGCAGCTCGATTCGCGCGACGCCTTCGGCTTCTACGAAGAGGCAGAGGACGCCCCGATCCCCGGCTTCGAGGACGCGGACGAGACCGAGTGGGCCGCCAACGACTGGGACGACATGGAGTCCGGCGATCTTGATGGCGACGGGATTCCGGACGACCTCGAAGACGACGAGTACGGCGCCGCCGATTTCCACGACGACGAACTCCCTCGTAGCGAGGCACTCATCGCCGACGAGGACGCCTACAGCATCGACGAATACGACGAGGAATCCGATCCCGAGCTCACCTCCGACGGCGAGGACGAGGAACTCGACACGCTGGCCAACCAGGTGGCGGTGGAGGAGGACCTGTCAGAGTACGACCTGTCCGACTTCGATATCGATCTTGACGAGGATGCGGACTTCTCCGACGAGGCCGACGACGAGGACTTCGACTTCTCAGACATCGACTATAAGCCGTAATCAGCACGAAGGCCCGCTCAGGCGGGCCTTCTTTCTATGAGTGCTCTGAGCGAGCGGCTAACGCGAGGTCGTAGAGCTCGTTCTTACGTAGCCCCTCGCGGGCGGCCACATGAGCGGCGGCATCCTTGAGCCGCAGGCCCGCTTCGGCGAGGGCTAACACTTCGGGGACGTGCGCGGTGGCGTCGCCGGTTCGAGCGGGCGCTCCCTCAACGACGATCGTGACCTCCCCTCGCACCTCGCGCGACCACTGGGCAAGCTCGGCGAGCGACGCGCGCTTAACCTCTTCGTGCGTCTTGGTCAGTTCGCGGCACACGGCCGCGCGCCGATCCGGACCGAAGGCCTCGGCCATGGCGGCGAGGGTCACCTCCACCCGGCGCGGGCTCTCGAAATAGATCGTGGTGCGAGGCTCGGTGGCAAGATCGCCGAAGAATCGGCGTCGTTCCCCATCCTTGCGCGGCGGGAATCCCTCGAACGCGAAGCGATCGGAGGCCAAGCCGGACAGGGCGAGCGCGGCAAGCACGGCCGACGGGCCAGGAACGACAGTCACGGGTACCTCGTTCTCGGCGGCTAGTGCGACGAGCCGGTAACCGGGATCGGACACCGAGGGCATGCCGGCGTCGCTGACGACCACGACTCGCTTGCCCGCCTGAGCCGCCTCGATGAGGGCAC
The DNA here is from genome assembly GCF_043424875.1 of Trueperella sp. Classification (NCBI taxonomy): domain Bacteria; kingdom Bacillati; phylum Actinomycetota; class Actinomycetes; order Actinomycetales; family Actinomycetaceae; genus Trueperella; species Trueperella sp. The sequence continues at coordinate 37,626 of NZ_JBHWPL010000010.1, forward strand.
CCGAGCTCTGCCGTTCGTTATGCTCGTGATAGGCGACGACGGGGGCCGAGATCTCGAGCCCGAGGCGTCCGGCGAGGTTGAGCAGCCGGCGGGTGTCTTCGGCGGCGATCAGGTCGGCGGCCTCAAGCTCGGCGCGAAGGCGGGGCGAGGCGTCGTCGTCGTTGCCGAGCGGGGTGGCGGCCAAAACAATCATGGGCTGAGACTACCATTCGCGCATTTTACTGCTCACATGTGCAGTAGTGACCGACATGTAAGACGGCCACGTGTGACGCCCAGCAACATTTTTCAGTTCGTTACATTTTCTTGCTAAACTTGGAGATGACCACAAGGGGTCAGACGGCGAGAAATCGTCGATATTTCAAGACTTGTGAAGGAGGTTAGACCATGAGGACCAATTGGAACCCGTTTGCACAGACCAAGGCGTCACGCAACGCTCTTCTGAATGCCGCTCGCGCACATGAGCAGTACGTTCAGGCCGAGTTGCTCGCCAACCGATAGACCGGCACAGTAGCCGATGAATAGAAACGCGGACAACGAGGTCCGCATTTTTTATTCCCAAAATCGGGTGCCCGCCGCAGAGCACAACACACCTAACCCGACGCAACCACACCCCAATGCGCCAAACCACGCCAGTCAAGCCAGATCACGCTCACGCGACGCACCAAACGGGTCACCCCACCCCACGCGACGCACCAAACGGGTTCTAGACCCCCTCGATTGGTGCGTCCTTCTCCGATTGGTGCGTCGCTCAGCGAAAACAAACCCGATTGGTGCGTCGCCTAGAGACAGGCGTGGGCGAACCCACCGCAGCCCAGCTACCGGCCGCCACGAAAGAGCCGCTTACGCCCAGCCGGTCTCCCACAGCAGATCTTCTTCGATGCCGAAGTGGTGCGCCACCTCGTGGAAGACGGTGATCATGACTTCCTCGGCCACCTCGTCCTCGTTCTCGCACATGCGCAGCGTGGGCCCGCGGAAAATCCAGATCCGGTTCGGCTCCGCGTAACCAAAGAAGTCGCCGTCCGTCAGCGCCACCCCTTCGTACAGGCCAAGCAGGTCCTCCCCCTCGGATTCCTTGAGCTGGTCCACGCTGGGCTCGTCCTCGACGAGGAACACGAGATTGAGTAGCTGGGAGGCGAATTCCTCGGGGATTTCATCGAGCGCATCGGCCACAAGTTCTTCGAAGCGCTCCGGGCTCATCTCTACTGGCAATCGCCACCCCTTTCGTCCGACCTCCGGCCCGTGAAGTCGTCCATCGTCTGGTTGATGCCGAAGACGTCCATGAGCGCATCGACGACGGGGACGGGCAGCACCTGAGCAAGCTGCGCCGCGCGCACGAACGGCGGATCGACCTTCATCTGGTGGCCCGCCTCCAGCGCGTCGAGGATGTGGCGGGCGGCCGTCTGCGGCGTGAGGATCGGCAGGATCCAATCAAACTTCGTCTTCACGCCTTCGAACATGCCCGTCGAGATGTAGTACGGGCAGTACAGCAGCGTGTGGACCCTCGAGCCGCGGTGCCGAAGCTCGGCGCGCAACGACTGCGCGAATCCCACCGCCGCGAACTTCGAGGGCGAATAGTCGGCCTGCCGCGCCACGCCCACGAGCCCGGCCGCGGACGCGATCGTCACGATCGCGCCTCGATCACGCTCGAGCATCCCGGGCAAGAAGGCCCCCGTCGTGCGATAGTGCGAGATCGTGTTCACGGCGAACGTGCGCTCCACATCCTCCTCGGTGACGTTCGTAAAGTCCTTACCCGTCACGATGCCCGCGCTGTTGATCAGCACGTCCACACGCCCAAAGCGCGCGAGCGCCTCGCGAGCCGCCGCGTCCACGGACTCCTGGCTTGTCACGTCCACCGCCTGCGCCAGCGCCTCGTGTCCGATCTCCTCGGCCACCGCCCGCGCGGCAGCCTCGTTCAGATCCCACACCAGCACGGCTTTCGCCCCGCGGTTCGCGGCACCGTGCGCCATGAGGCGTCCGATCCCGGACCCGGCGCCAGTTATAACGACGACGGCGCCGCGGATCGGCACACGTCGGGTTCGCTTGAGCATTGCGACACCTCGCACTTTCTACTGCTGCCTGCCGGCAGGCTATCCCCGCGGGCAGCGCCTACTTCTCACCCAGCAGCTGGGGCGGGAGGTTGCGCACCGCCTTCAAGAAGCGCGTCATAACCGACGACCAGGCTTCCTGACCAAGGCCCGCAGGCGCCGCCACCGGCATGAGCCGCTGGGAGGCGACCAGCCTCGCGTCAGTGTACTTCGTGATTCCCTCGGGGCCGTGGCGATGTCCCATCCCCGAATCCTTGAGGCCGCCGTTGATGCCGCCGATCGAACCCCAGCCGGCCGCGTAGCTATCATTGATGTTGACCATGCCGGTGTCGATGCGCCGCGCGAGCGCCTCGGCCTCGTCGAAATTGCGCGACCAAATCGAGGCGTTCAAACCGTAGGGGGTCTCGTTGACCCGCGCCACAGCGTCGTCGTCAGAATCCACGCGATACAACGAGACGACGGGGCCGAACGTCTCCTCGCCGAACACGTCCATATCCTCAGTGACGTCGGTCAGGACCGTCGGCGTGTACCCGAAGATACCCACGTCCGGCAGCGCCTCGCCGCCCGCCAGCACGGTGGCGCCCTTGGCTCGCGCGTCATCCACGTGAGCGCTGACCTTGTCGAACTGATCCTGGGAGATGAGCGGGCCCATGTCGGCGTTCCACTGCATCGTCGCGTCCACCTTCATCGCCTTCACCTTGGCGAGGAAGGCCGCCACGAATTCGTCCCAGATGTCGGTGTGAACGTAGATGCGCTCGATGGAGATGCACAGCTGCCCCGCGTTCGAGAAGCACGCCTTGACCGCGCCCGCCGCGGCGTTGCCCGGCAGCGCGTCCTTGCGAACGATCATCGCGTTCTTGCCGCCCAGCTCAGCCGAGAACCCGATAAGGTTGCGGCCGGCCTGTTCCGAGATCTTTCGGCCAGTGGCGGTGGAGCCGGTGAACATGACGTAATCTGCCCGCTCGATCATCGGCGTGCCAAGATCCGCGCCCGCGCCCACGACCACCTGAAACAGGTCCTCGGGCACACCAGAGCGCTCGAGCAGCGCCTTGACCGCGAGCGCAGTGAACGGCGTGAGCGAATCAGGCTTGAGCACGATCGCATTACCGGCCATGATCGCTGCGATCGCGTCGGAGGCCGTGAGCGTGAAGGGGTAGTTCCACGGGGAAATGACGGCCACCACGCCCTTGGGCTGGCGGGTCACCACCGCCTTCGTCAGCAGCGGCATCGCCCCCTGGACCTTCTCGTCGGCAAGGAGCGACTTCGCCTTGCGCGCATAGTGGCGCGCGTTGATCGCCACGTCGGCGATCTCCTCGAAGGCCGAGCCGCGCGACTTGCCCGTCTCCCACTGGATGAGATCCAGCAGCGCCCAGCGGTCGCTGAGCACCCGGTCGTGGAAGTCGAGCACGCGATCGCGCCGGTCCGCAAAGCTCAGGCCCGCCCATTCGCGCTGCACGCGCCGGGCGGTGGCGAACACGTCGTCCATGTCCGCGGCCGTCGTCGTTGCTAAGCGGCCGATCTCGGTTCCCGTCAGCGGCGAGCGCACGGGCGTCCCGGCGTCGTCGAAAGTCAGGTTCGGCAGGAGATGCTTCAGGGCCTGCTGGCCGCGAAAGTCGAGGTCATTCATGGCTGGTCCTTTCGTTGTCCCAACTCTACGCGCCTCGGCCCGCTGGGCGAGGGCGCTGCGGGCCAAGCCCGGTAGACTTATGCGAGTGACGAACAAATCCTTTCCTCTAGGTGCCGCCCGGCGCGTGCGTTATGAAAACGAGCTGCGCGGACGGCTCGGACTTTTCCCCGTCGGAGCCACGCTCCCCGCGCAGGTGCGGCTGTACGGATGGATTGTCACAGCCCTCGCGGCGATCATTGCCACGATCACGCGGTTCACGCGCCTGACTCATCCGCACGAGATGGTCTTCGACGAGACGTACTACGTCAAGGGCGGCTTCTCGCTCCTGAACTTCGGGTACGAGCGCAATTGGGATGGCGAGGATCAAAACGACCTGTTCGTCGCCGGCGACCTCTCGGCGCTCGAAGAGACCCCCGACCGCTGGGTGCACCCGCCATTTGGCAAGTGGCTGATGGGCCAGGGAATGCGCATCTTCGGCGACGACAACGGCTTCGGCTGGCGCTTCACCACGGCGTTCCTTGGAATCCTGGCGGTCGTGCTCGTGGTCCGCATCGCGCTGCGCCTCTTCCGCTCCGTCACGCTCGCGGCCTTCGCCGGCATCGCAATGGCCCTCGACGGCATGGGCATTGTGCTCGCCCGCACCGGCCTCCTGGACAACATCCTCATGTTTTTCGTGCTCGCCGGCTTCTGGGCCGTTCTGCGCGACCGCGAGCATGCAAGAGGCAAGCTTGCGCACGCCGTTGCCCACGGCGAGCTCAAGATCAACGACGCCGGTCGGCTGATTCCCGCAGACCCGTGGGCTCCCAGCACGGGCTTTCGACCGTGGCTGATCGTGGCGGGCGCGCCGCTCGGGCTCGCGTGCGGGGTGAAGTGGTCGGGCGCGTATGCCGTGGCCGTGTTCGGCCTGTTCGTCTTCTTCTGGGGTGCGGCGGCCCGCAAAGAGGTGGGCGCGCGGCTGTGGATGGGCGCCGGCTTCTGGCGCGAGGG
>NZ_JBHWPL010000011.1:0-6253 GCF_043424875.1 Trueperella sp.
GCGAATCCTCCTTCCAGCCCACCGCACCAGCCTGCGCTCTTCCAGCTATCCCGCTCGCAATCGAGCACGTTCCCGTCTTGCTGACCTGGCTCATTCCTGACGATCCATCCCGCTGAGACGCCGTAATACTGCCTCAAAAAACAAACTCTCGCGAAAAGGGCAGCAAGTTTAGTGAGAAAATGGCCGAATCGAGGCGATTTTGGGACTTTCGCGCTCGTGGGTCACTAAAGTTGCGGCAGGTGAGTCGAATAAAGAGAATCTAGCCGCACGATCAGCCGCTGAATCGGACAAAAAAGCACTGCCTGCCACTATTCGGAATCACCTGCGACAAACAGCATCACCTTCTCATTGAACGGTAGTGAACCTACTCAAACTGAGATTCTCATCAGCGAACGACGTAATCACGAATCGCATGGTCACGAACCATGTCATTGCGGTTGGACCGCATCAAACTAGATCAAAGCGAGCCGGATCACCACAAACCACATCACCACAAACCGGATCACGGCAAACCACATAACAGCAAACCAAAAGGGGAGCGGATCCGAAACCGGATCCGCTCCCCCGAAAGCTGTTTCGCTGAGCACCTGCGAGCCTGAGCTACCTTAGGCGATGTACTGCCGTAGGCGCTTAGCCGGCAAGGCGCTCAACTGGATGGCGCTTAGCGCGTCACCACTGCAAGCACGTCGCGCTGGCTGAGGATGATGAACTCATCGTCGCCGTACTTGATGTCGGTGCCACCGTACTTCGAGTAGATCACGACATCGCCAACCGACACGTCCATCGGCACGCGGTTGCCATTGTCATCGACGCGGCCAGGTCCGACTGCAACGACGGTACCCTCCTGCGGCTTCTCCTTGGCGGTGTCCGGCAGAACAAGTCCGGACGCGGTGGTTTCTTCAGCTGCAACCTGCTGGATGACAATACGGTCATCAAGCGGCTTAATGGAGACCGACATTCGGCTCCCCCTTCTTTGTCAAAAAAACTTCGTGTTGCTGGCTAACCGCCGTCGCGGGGGCCGGTAAAAACCAGACGTAGCTTTTGCTACCTCAAGAACTCTAACCATCTTTTGGCACTCGTTCAAGGTGAGTGCCAACGAGTGGCCAAAGGCTCGCTAATTGCGAACGGCCGCCGCCAAAATTGAGCGCACCCCACGCAAGACTCACGGTTCGGCAAACCGCCACGCGGTGATTCATTGGCGGCAACCGGGCGGTCACATGCCCGCGATAGCTTGGCGCCATGGACTGGTTTACTGATCCGAACAGACCCTACATCCAGCTTTTCGGCCTCAATCACATTCTCTATGTTCTCATCGTGGCGGTAGCGATCACCCTCCTCCTCACCCGCCGCCGCTGGGGGCACACAAACCGCGCGCTCGTCCACTGGTCCATCCTCGCCATATCGCTCACGCAGTTCTCGCTCATGCAGATCTGGTACCTCAGCCAACCCACCTTTAACCTCGGCGACGGCCTACCCCTCCACATCTCCCGCATCACTACCCTCCTCGGCCTAGCGTGGCTCCTCACGCGCAAGCGCGAGCTCATGGATCTGGCTTCCTTCCTCGGCATCTTTGCCTACTTCACGTTCTTGCTGCCCCAGCGCATTTACCCGATCACGCACCTCATGGGCTGGTCATTCCTGGTGTCGCATGCGCTGATCATCATCCTGCCCCTGTTCGCATGGATCGCGTACGGCTGGCGCCCGAGCAGACGCTCGTACCGCATCGCGCTCGGCGGCTTCGTCGTCTACCTCCTCGTGGCGATCGGCGCCAACGCACTCTTCGACGGCAACTACTTCTACCTCAAGCACCGACCGGTGTTCGCGGGCACCCCGAGCCCGCAATACGAGCTCGGCACGATCCTGTTCGCCGCAACGATTTTCCACCTCGGCTGGCTTGTGGCGGCACGATTCAACGACGTCGACCGGGCGACCAAGCTTGAACGATCCGGCGCACCCGCGCGCGATAAGCCCGACCTCGTCCGTGTATGAGACGATTAAAGGGTGTCATTCTCGCAACTCTTAACCGACGACGGCCTTGAACTTCTCGACTCTATGCCTCCGTATGATTCGGAGAGGGTCATGGCGCTTTCGGAGCAACTACGCCGCGAGGGTTACGACGCCGGCCTGATCGCCGAGGCATTGACGCAGTCCCGCTTGCGCGAGCGCGCGGCGGATAAGTTCGGCCCCTTCGCCGAGCGGATGATCTTCACTAAAGAGGGTCTCGAGCAGGCAACGCGGCTGGCTGTCGGCGCATTCCACGCCGAGCGATTCAGAGCCGCGGGCGCCGAGCACATCGTCGATTTCGGCTCGGGCATCGGGGCGGATTCGATGGCGTTTGGGGCACTGGGTTTCCAGGCGACGGCGATCGAGATGGATGCGGACACGGCCGAGGCTGCGCGATTGAACTTGCGCCCCTTCCCCGAGGTTGAGGTCATCAATGCCAACGGGTTCGACGTCGATCTGGCGGCCATCGGCGCCGATGCCATCTGGATCGACCCCGCGAGGCGGCGAGACGGCCGGCGGTTGAAGAACCCGGAGGATTGGAGCCCGCCGCTGAGCGAGGCGATCGAACTGGCCTCACGCTTCGACTCGGCAGGCATCAAGATTGCGGCGGGTATCGACTACGACGCGCTACCCGCCGACGCACTCGTCGAATGGATTTCCGTGGATGGCGATCTGGTTGAGGCGGTGATTTGGCTCGGCGCAGCAGCAGAGAAACCCGGCAGGCATGCCCTCGTTATCGATTCCGCGACTGGCGCCCATCGCTGGGATTCAGGAGTCGAAGACCCGCGCGTGCCCGCCACTCAAGTCATTCCCGACGCGCTGGGCTTGCTCATCTACGAACCGGATCCCGCGATTATCCGCTCGGGCTCCATCGCTTCGATGTGCGAGGAGTTCGGCATTTCGCCGGTCGCGGAGGGGATCGCCTACCTCACGGGTAACGAGTTGCTCGACACCCCATTCCTGCAGGGATTCACTGTCGTGAGCGTCCTACCGCTCGAGCCTAAGCCCATCCGCAAGGCGCTGACGAAACTTGGCGTCGGGCGAGTGGAGATTAAGAAGCGCGGCACCGGAGTCGACCCAGAGATTTTGCGCAAGAAGCTCAAGCTCGACCCGAAACTCCCCGGCGACATGACTCTTATTGCCACGCCCACGATCACCGGCAAGCATCGCGCCATCCTGTGCGAGCGGGTGTAGTCCCACTAGCTCTCCCACCCGGCGTACCGGTCCCGCTAGCGCCCACCCGGCGCCCCTCCCCGCTAGCGCCCACCCGGCGCGCCACCCGGCGTACCGGTCCCGCGCAAGAGCACCTGCGTAGTACCACTGCCAGCGCTCCGAACTCGCCGGTTGCATCCACGTCAGCCAAACGCCCCTGAGACGCCCGCCACGCCTGAGGCGCGAAAGTTGATTATCTCGCGGAAAAAGTGGAAGATTTCGGTATACCGAAAACTATCGTAAGGGCTCATGGAAAACGTACTTCCCGCATTCTTGCTCACGCTCATGGCTGGCCTAGCCACGGGCGTCGGCGCAGCGATCGCATTTCTGATTCGCAAGCCCACTCCCCGCCTGCTGTCCACGGCACTTGGATTCTCGGCGGGAGTCATGCTGTACGTGTCGTTCGTGGAGATCTTGCCGAAGGCGCAAGAGGCCATGGCCGAGACCCACTCGAACGCTGCATGGCTGGCTGTCGGCGGATTCTTCATCGGCATCGCGGTGATCGCCATTATCGACGCAATGGTTCCCGACGTATCGAATCCGCACGAGTTCCACGATTCCGAAAACTTCCTTTCGGCCCCAGGAAACGCAGACGTCCTATACCGCCGCGACACCGACTCGCGCGCCAAACTCATGCGGATGGGTTCGATGACGGCGCTCGCACTGGCCCTGCACAATTTCCCGGAAGGGTTCGCCACCTTCATGTCAGGCCTCTACGACCTCGACATGGCCATCCCCATCGCCATCGCAATCGCGATCCACAACATCCCCGAGGGCATCGCCGTCTCGGTCCCGATCTACTACGCCACCGGATCGCGCCGCAAAGCGTTCGGCCTCTCGTTCGCCTCCGGCCTGTCCGAGCCCGCCGGCGCGCTCATCGGATACTTCCTGCTGCGCGGAGTCATGAACGACACGATCTTCGGCATGTCCTTCGCCGCCGTCGCCGGCATCATGGTCTACATCAGCCTCGACGAACTACTGCCCTCGGCCGAAAAATTCGGCAAGCACCATCACGCTATGGCAGGGCTTATCGCGGGCATGGCGGTCATGGCGCTGTCGCTCCTGCTGATTTAGAGAGCACGACGCCGTCTGGTCGCCTCGCGCCGGGCGGCTTCGCTAGCGCAGGACGATCTGTTCGCGCGGCAGGCCGGTATTGACGGTCACGCTAAGTGGCGAGTCGTCCACGCCGTCGCTAACGAGCGACCATCCCAGAGCAGCGATCATTGCGCCGTTGTCGGTGCAGTAACGAATGGGCGGGATACGAACGGTTATCCCGTACTTCTCGGCGCGCTCTGCGGCCATCTCGCGCAACATCGAGTTCGCGGAGAAGCCGCCCCCGATGACGAGCGTGTCAGCGCCAAAGGTCTGGCATGCGCTAAACGCCTTCTCGAGAAGCACGTCGCACACGGCGAAAGAAAAGCCTGCGGCAACATCCTCGCGCGGAATCTCTTCCCCTCGCGCCTCGCATCCCTCGATATAGCGGGCAACCGCCGTCTTCATGCCGGAGAAGGAATAGTTGAACGCGTGGCGGGCCTTGTCTTTGCCGCGCGAGAGCCCGCGCGGGAAACGGATCGCGTGGCGGTCGCCCTGCTGTGCGAGCTTGTCAACGTGCGGGCCGCCGGGGTACGGCAGGCCAAGCAGGCGCCCAACCTTGTCAAACGCCTCCCCCGCGGCGTCGTCCAACGTGCCGCCGAGCTCCTCAATCTCGCTCGCGATGTTATCCACCTTCATCAGGTGGGAATGACCGCCGGATACAACGAGGCCCACGAACCGATCCGGGAACTCGCCATTGACCAGCTGATCCACGGCGATGTGCCCCACAATGTGGTTGACGCCGTACAGCGGCTTATCGAGCGCGAGCGCAAGCGCCTTCGCGGCGGACATCCCGATCGTCAGCGGACCCACAAGCCCTGGACCTGCGGTGACGGCGATCGCGTCGACGTCGTCGAGCCCAACTCCCGCCTTCTCAAGCGCCGCGTCGAGGGTGGGAATGAAGGATTCCAGGTGGGCGCGCGAGGCGATTTCGGGGATGATGCCGCCGAAGCGGGCGTACTCGTCCATGGAGGTCGCGGTGACGTCCGCGAGCAGCTCCCCGTCGCGCACGAGCGCAACGCCCGTCTCGTCGCAGGACGTTTCAATACCAAGAATCAGTTCGTTCACGGGCGATAGTCTACCCGCGCCCACCCGCATCTCAGCGTGAGGGTGCCCGGAATCATAGGTCACGCAAGGAAAATGTGGCGTGGAGTATTGAACTTTTTGCCCGGTCGGACAATAATTCAACGAACGCACTATTTGTAAGGACTCCAATTGCACGCGCGCATTACCGTGATTCAACCCGACCCGACCTCTCCCCTCGATCTCTTTGGGCAATGGCTTCCGGAACAGGGCGTGCATGTGAATGTGATCGACGTGGAGAAGGATACGATCCCTGACGCCGGCGCTGACGACCTCAACCTTGGAGACGGGCTGATCGTCCTTGGCGGCAAATACAACGCGTATTCCCTTGAGCCATGGACGGAGCCCGTGCGCGCGCTGCTGCGCCGTGCGGTCAAAGACGACGTCCCGACCCTCGGCATTTGTTTGGGGCACCAGCTCCTCGCGGTTGCGCTCGGCGGCAAGGTCTCGCTCGGCGCGCCCGAATCCGGCGAATTTGGCCCGACGACGATCACGTGGACTGACGCGGCGGGCTCGGATGACGTTGTCGCCGACGTCGTGAGAGCTGATGGCATTGATGGCACGAGTGTCGTGACGGAGAATCACAACGACTGGGTGGTTCAGCTCCCGGTGGGGGCGACTACTCTTGCGCATTCCGACCGCGGCATTCAGGCCTTCCGTGCCGGCTCGGCGCTCGGCGTGCAGTTCCATCCCGAGGGCTCGCCCGCCTCCGCCCGCGACTGGCAACACCGCGATCGCGAGGCACTGACGATTGCGCTGCACGCATCGGCCGAGCCGATTCTCGTGACCGCCCGGGCTCTGGCCAGGGGTTATGCCAATCAGGTCAAGGCGTGCGCGGCGGTTCGACGATCCCGCGCCGCTT
>NZ_JBHWPL010000012.1:0-11262 GCF_043424875.1 Trueperella sp.
TTTGTCGAGTCCTGGTACCCCAGCAAGACGGTCGATTGATCGTTGAACGGTCGAAAGATCGTTGCGGTTTTCCGCGAAATAGGCCCCGGTCGTCTAGCGGCCTAGGACGTCGCCCTCTCACGGCGGTAACACCGGTTCAAATCCGGTACGGGGTACAAGATGAGGCCCCCGGAGAAATCCGGGGGCCTCTTTGCTGTTCCAATGCGGCGAAGCGCGTGGCTTAGACGCCTGGAAGGTCGACGCCGAACATCGCGGCCGTGTCACGGGCCGAGGGCGTTCCGTGGTCAAGGTCGGCGCCACCTTCGATGAGTGCGGCAATGACGGCGTTTTCCTTCTTGAAGACCGCGCCCGCGAGCGGGGCCTGGCCTCGCTCGTTGGTGATGTTCGGATCTGCGCCGCGCTCGAGCAATGCGCGCACGGTCTCCTCGTGGCCGTTATAGGCCGCGAGCATGATGAGCGTGTCGCCGTTCTGGTTGCGCATGTCGATCGGGGCGCCGGCATCAATGTATGCCGCGAGGCGATCCGACTCGCCCGCGCGGGCGAGGTCGAATAGCCAATTGGCAAGCTCGGCGGGATCTGAACCGTCTGGAATGTTCTCGTGTGGATTCGTCATGTGTTAACCCTAGCGTGAACCTCTAGGCGAGTCCCCGGCGCTCGAGGAGCGCCTCGGCGCGTGGCTCGCGGCCGCGCACAGCAACGAAGGATTCCATCGGATCGCGCGCATTTCCGCGGGCAAGGAGTTCGGCGCGGTACCGCTCTCCGGCCTCGCGGTTCAGGCCGCCGTCGCCATCCTTGGCCGCTTCGGTGCGGAACCAGTTTTCGAGGTCGCCCACGAGAACCTCGGCCCACATGTACGAGTAGTAGCCGGCGTCGTAACCGCCGCCGAAGGTGTGCGCGAAGTAGGCCGAGCGGTAGCGCGGGGGAACGAGTTCGTGCGCGATCTCGAACTCGCGCAGTGCCGTGGCCTCGAACTGCTCAACGTCCTCGGGAATCTCTTCCGAACCCAGGCGGTGCCAGGCCTGATCAACAAGCGCGGCGGCCAGGAACTCGGTGGTGTCAAACGCTTGACCAAAGGTCGAGGCTGCCGTCAGCTTCTCGGCAAGCTCGGCCGGCAACGGCTCGCCAGTCTCGTGGTGAACGGCGTAGTTCGCCATGACCTGCGGATGGTACGCCCACATCTCAAACAGCTGGGAGGGCAGCTCCACGAAGTCGCGCGGAACCGCGGTGCCGGCGAGGGAGCGGTACTCGGTGGTCGTCAGCAAACCGTGTAGGGCGTGGCCGAACTCGTGGAAGACGGTGATCACGTGATCCCATGTCAGGAGCGTCGACTCGCCGTCCTTCGGCTCGGCGAAATTGCAGTTGTTGAGGATGACGGGCTTGTTGCCGTCCCGAGCGGAGCCGACCACGGCCGCGTTCATCCACGCGCCGCCCGACTTGCCGGTACGTCGGTAGTAATCGCCTTGGAACAGGCCAATGCCTTCGCCGTCGGCGTCGAGAACTTCCCACGTCTTCATCGTCGGCACGTAACCGGCGATGTCCTCGCGCGGCTTGAACGTGATGCCAAAGAGCTTCTCGGCCGCGAAGAAGATGCCCTTTTCCACGACGTTCTCGAGCTTCAGGTACGGCTTGAGAGCGTTGTCATTGAGGCCCAGTTCGCCGCGGAGCTTTTCCTGATAGTAGGTGTAGTCAGCTCGGCCAAGCTCGACGCCGTCGGCGCTTGCGAGCTCCTCGAGCTTGACGCGATCTCGCTCCACTGCCGCCACCGCCTTCGGCGCCACCGTGCCCAGCAGATCCACGATTGCCTGCGAATCCTTGGCCATGCCCGCTTCGGCCACAGCCTGCGCGTGGTACGGGTATCCAAGCAGCTCTGCACGCTGCGCGCGCAGCTTGGCAATCTTCAGCACAATCTCGCGGGTGTCCGAGGTGTCGTGAGCGCCGAGCCCACGTGAGAGCGAGGCCTCGAGCACCTTTTCGCGCGCCTCGGGCTGATCGAGATCCACCTGAAGGGTCTGGTTCGTGAAGTTGTCGAGCGGGAACCGGTAGGTGCCATCCTCCTGCCGCGCGCTCTCGAGCTGGTCGGCCGACAATCCCGCGAGTTCATCCTCGCTGTCGAACACAGCGGCGTTGTCGTCCATCGCCGTGGTCACGCGTTGGCGGAACTCCACCTCGAGCCCGGACAGCTCGGCGTCCAATTCGCGCAGCCGCGCCTTGTCGTCGTCGTTGAGCTCGATGCCCGAGCGCTTGAACTCCCTCAGCTCTTCCTCGACGTAGCGGCGTGTTTCGGGGTCGAGCGAGTCGAGATCGATGGCTGCGAAGCGGTCGTAGATCCGCTTGTCGAGGCGGTAGGCGTTGTCGTGCTCGGTCAGGAGCGGATATACCTCGGCTTGTGCGGCGTCGAGCTCGTCGCCGCCGATCGAGGACATGAGCGTGAACGCCGCGTTCAGCGCGAGCGATGCCTCCCGGCCCGCATCTTCTAGAACGTGCACGGTGTTCTCAGCGGTCGCCGGCTCGGTATTCGCCGCAACCTTCTCCCATACCTCCCGCTGGCGCGCCATCAATTCCTTGGCGGCGGGGACAATGTGCTCCGGCTTAATCGCGGTCCAATCGGGGACGCGGTAGGGGAGCGTGGACTCGGTTAGCAAAGGGTTTGTTGTCATGGCGTCCATGATACGGATGTGCGCGCTCAATCCCCACCTGAAAACTGCGGGGCCTGCACTGTGAACACCGGAAGATGCTCACCCTCCTGTTCAGGCGTATATTGGTGAGGTCCCGCATCACACGTCCAGCCGCGCCATGAAAGATGGTTATGGATATTCTCTTTGCTCTTCTACCTTCGCTCTTTCTCGGGCCGCTCGGTATCATGCTCGCGAAAATCGGCGGTACCGTGCGCCAACAGACGCTCGGCGAAATGCTGGGAGCGCTCGTCGTGGCGGGAATTGCTGTGCCATTCTTATCGCCAGCTTGGACGACGACGTCGTTCCTCGTCCCCTTCCTCGGTGGCATCACGTGCGCGATCGGGATAGCGATGCAACTGTATTCTTTCCGCGTCGTGGGAGTCTCACGCACGATGCCGATTTCCACGGGATTGCAGATTATCATCACGGGCCTAGCTGGCGTGTTGCTCTTCAACGAGTGGGCAACCCCGCGGGCGACCCTTCTGGGCGTGGGCGCGATGGCGATCATTATGTCCGGAATCGCGCTAACTAGCTTCAGTGAGCGGGAGGCCGGCAGTGGCACGCTTGATGCCGATGAGCCGAATGCGGGTGTCGCGGGCGCGTCCGCGAAAGTTGTGGACAGGGCAATGATTCGCAAAGGGCTGGCCATCAACGTCGTCTCGGCTTTCTTCCTGTGCGGATACATGGTGTGGCTACGTTGGGAAGACATCAGCTACACCGAGTTCATTTTCCCGCTGGCACTTGGGATGAGCGTAGGGGCACTCTTCGTTGCCGCATTCATGCGCGATGATAAGCCACTGGCTAATACAACACTCGCGAAACTGCTGGTTCCGGGTGTGATGTTCGGGATCGGCGTGATGCTCATGCAAATTGCCAATCAGCGCGTTGGTGTGGCCACTGGATTCACCCTTTCGCAAGTAGGCGTTGTCATCTCGGTGTTTGGCGGTATCGTTTGGCTTCAGGAGCGTAAAACTCCCGCCGAGCTACGGGCGTCGATTGCGGGGGTTATTCTTGTGCTCGTGGGCGCAGCAATCATTGGATACACCAAGACCCTTACGTGAGCTGAATAGTCGGATCGGTGTCAATACCGCATGAGGTTGCCTTGCGGTCCGGCGTGCGCGTGGTGGACTCCGCAGAGCTCGGATCGCTCGAGGTGAGGCCGACGCGCAACGCGCCGGCCTATGTTCTGCCGAACCAGCTCTACAAGGGCAAGGAGGAGTGGCTCAAGGAAATTCTCGGCCAGAAGCGCGTGAAGGAAGCGGACTGGACCCGAGTTGTTGAGCGCCTCCCGAAATCTTCTGGCTTGGCCTAGCGCGGTGGCGGAGGAACTGAATCGGGCGCAGGACCGTTTCCGTTAGCCGATCGTGACCGGCGCGGTGTCGCGCGAGTGGCCGATCTCCGGCACTTCCCAGATGTCGAGGCTGGTGATCTCCCTCGCCGCGTCCACGAGAGCCTTGCGGTCGTCGTCGCCGTCAATGGAGGTGAACTGACCAAGCAAGAGCCCGGCCGCGCCGTCGAATAGCCCCAGCTGGCGCATCTGTTCCATGTAGGACGCGCTCGCTTCCAACCCGGGGCCGAGCGCCTCGAGGAGCACGAGCCTGCCCGCGGAGTCGGGCCAGTAGCGCGTGCCCGCGAGTTTTGCGAAGCACCGGATGTTTCCGCCGACGATCGGCACGTCGGGAAGATCGTGCTCCCCGCGGGAAAGTGGCCGGATCGGCTCGCTTGACAGGATGGCGGCGACGTCGCCCGCCCCGCGCACGGTGATCGTCTGCGGATTCCACAGCACGGCCTGCTGGCCCGTCATCGCCGGAATCGCGTTGACGATCGTGGACAGATCCGAGAATCCCGCGAACGGCTTCGGGTTTGCCCGCACGAGCTCCCAGTCGATGAGATCGAGAACCTCGTTGGCAAGATCGCCGCCGGTCACGTCGAAAATCGCGCGGACGTCGTCGTCGGCATACAACTCATTGAGAAGATCCGCCCGCGCGTGCGGCGAAATCCGCCAGATGCGCGCCGATCGCGTGCGTTGCTCGTGACCGTCGAAGCGCTCGATCATGCGGGTGTCGAGCGGGTAGCCCGCCGATTCGAGAACCTCCCGGAAGGCGCCGAGGGAGTCGCGCAACCAGGTGTGTGGGGGATTGGAGCACCCCGCGAGGGCGATCGTCATGAAAGCACCTCGACCAGCGGCTTTGCCACGTCGGACCATCGCCACTGCTCGTCCACCCAGCGCCTGCCGGCCTCGCCCATCGCCTTCGTGCGCTCGGGGTCCCTGAGGAAATAGTTCACCGCGGCCGCAACCGCCGGCACGTAGTTTCCGTTGACGACGAGGCCGGTCTCGCCGTTCTTCACCGCCTCGGGCGCGCCGCCAGAATCACCGGCGACGACGGGCAGGCCCGCCGCATACGCCTCGAGGTAGACGATGCCGAGCCCCTCGATGTCGAGGCCGCCGCCGCGTGTGCGGGCGGGCATGGCGAACACGTCGCCGAGCGAATAGTGGGCGGCAAGCTCGGCGTAGGGCACCTCGCCGGTGAACACGATGGACGAGGCGACGGGGGAGGCCGCCGCCATCGCCTTGAGGGTTTCGCCGTAGGGTCCCTTGCCGACGATCACAAGAATCGCGTCCGGATAGTTCGCGACGACGGATGGCCACGCCTCAATGAGCCGGTCTTGCCCCTTGCGCTCGACCAGGCGAGAAATGCAGACGACGACGGGCGCGTCGCCCAGACCGTAGCGCTTGCGCAGGTTCTCGCGGGCGGCGGGATTAAATGCGAACTGCTCGGGGGTGATCGCGCCGTGAAGCTGCATGATTTCGGTCTCGCCGATGAATGGCTTCAGGCGCTTGAGGGTTGCCTGCGTGAGGTAGGTGACGATGTCGGCGTCGCGGAAGACCTTCTCGAGGATTTGGCGGGCTCCCGGGATCATCGACCAGCCGATCTCGTGGCCGTGCGTGGTGGAGATGACGCGATCGGCGCCGGCCTCGCGCGCCGCGTTCGCCAGCAGGCCAAGCGGTGCGGCGGCTCCGAACCAGATGTTCTTCACGTCGTGGTCGCGGATGATGCGCTGCATCTGCCTCTTCACCTCGGGCGTGGGCAGCATCATCGTCCCGGGATAGCGGACGACGTCGTAGGGCTGAGCCGCGTCGTAATCGGCGGCGAGCTGCGAGCCGGCAGCGGTGTCCGAGTCCGGCGGGGTCGAGGCGTAAACGATGAGCTGGTGAGGATCGAGCTCACCGACGAATCCCTCGAGGAACGTCTGGATGCCGCCCGCGCGAGGCGGGAAATCGTTGGTGACGAGAAGAGTCTTGCGCATGCGTCCCAGTCTACGGGTTTACGCGCTGCTGGGAATCGGTGCGCTAGGAGTGGTCCGTGCGCTTGAGGACTTCCGTGAGCCGATTCGCAGCAGTCACGACGGCGGCCGCGTGCTGGCGCCCGGGCTGGCGGCCCATGCGCTCGACCGGACCGGAGATCGACACGGCTGCGATGACGCGACCCGAAGGACCACGAACCGGCGCCGAAATCGAGGCGACCCCAGGCTCGCGCTCGCCGATCGACTGAGCCCAGCCACGGCGTCGTACCGCAGAAAGAATGGTGGCGGTGAACTCCGCGCCGTGCAGGCCGCGGTGAAGCTTGTCTGGCTCTTCCCACGCGAGGAGGACCTGCGCGCCGGAGCCCGCGTGCATCGAGAGCGTGGCGCCGACGGGAATAGAATCGCGCAGCCCCATCGACCTGTCGGCCGCGGCCACGCACACGCGCTGGTCGTTTTGCCGGCGATAGAGCTGGGCGGACTCGCCCGTGTGGTCGCGAAGGGCGATGAGAACCGGGTTGGCGGCGGCGAGGAGACGATCCTCACCTGCGGCCGAGGCGAGCTCGGACAGGCGGGGGCCGAGGGTGAAGCGGCCCTGCATGTCGCGCGCAACGAATCGGTGAAACTCGAGCGCCACGGCGAGCCGGTGGGCGGTCGGGCGCGCGAGGTGGGTTGCATTGACGAGCTGGGCCAAGGTCAGTGGGCCCGCTTCGAGTGCGCTCAAAACTAATGTGGCTTTGTCTAGAACTCCGACGCCACTTCCGCTACGATTGTCCATGCGTTGATATTCTCATCTCATTCCGTGAGATGCAAGCGCGGCACAACAACCCGTCAATAAAGGTAGGACACATGAGTGGAACATTGGCAGAAAAGGTATGGCACGACCATATCGTCAAGCGCGGTGACAATGGCGCGCCCGACCTCCTTTACATTGACCTACAGCTCGTCCACGAAGTAACGAGCCCGCAGGCGTTTGAGGGCCTTCGCCAGGCTGGGCGGCCGGTGCGCCGGCCCGATCTGACGATCGCGACCGAGGATCACAACACCCCGACCCTCAACATCGACCTCCCGATTGCCGACCCGACCTCGCGCACGCAGATCGACACCCTGCGCAAGAATGCTGAGGACTTCGGCATTCGCTTGCACTCGCTCGGCGACGCCGATCAGGGAATCGTCCACGTCGTCGGCCCGCAGCTGGGCATCACCCAGCCCGGCATGACGATCGTCTGTGGCGATTCGCATACCTCGACGCACGGCGCTTTCGGCGCGCTCGCGTTCGGCATCGGAACCTCGCAGGTTGAGCACGTGCTCGCCACGCAGACCCTGCCTGTTGCGCCGTTCAAGACGATGGCCATTAACGTCAACGGCACGCTCAAGCCGGGGACCACGGCCAAGGACATCATCCTCGCGATCATCGCGAAGATCGGCACGAATGGCGGCGCGGGCTACGTGCTCGAATACCGCGGCGAGGCGATCCGCAACCTCTCGATGGAGGGGCGCATGACGATCTGCAACATGTCGATCGAAGCCGGTGCGCGCGCGGGCATGATCGCACCCGACGAGACGACGTTCGAGTACATCAAGGGCCGCCCACACGCTCCCGAGGGCGAGGAGTGGGAGGCCGCCGTCGAATACTGGAAGACGCTTCGCACCGACGACGACGCCGTCTTCGACGCCGAAGTTGACCTCAACGCCGATGATCTCGAACCGTTCGTCACGTGGGGAACCAACCCCGGCCAGGGCATCCCGATCTCCGGCGAGGTCCCGGATCCCGCCGACATGGGCGACGAAACCAACCGCACCGCCGCTGAGCGCGCACTCGAGTACATGGATCTGGCGCCCGGCACGAAGATGAAGGATATCGCCGTCGACACCGTCTTTATCGGATCGTGCACGAACGGCCGCATCGAGGATCTTCGCAACGTCGTCAACATCATCAAGGGCAAGAAGAAGGCCGACGGCGTGCGCGTCATGGTCGTTCCCGGCTCGGCTCGCGTACGGCTCCAGGCCGAAGAAGAGGGCCTTGATCAGGTGTTCCTCGAATTTGGTGCCGAGTGGCGCAATGCCGGCTGCTCCATGTGTTTGGGTATGAACCCGGACCAGCTCTCGCCAGGCGAGCGGGCGGCGTCGACCTCCAACCGTAACTTCGAAGGCCGCCAGGGCAAGGGCGGGCGCACCCACCTCGTGTCGCCGCTCGTCGCTGCTGCCACCGCCATTCGCGGCACGCTGTCCACGCCGGCCGATCTCGAGAACTAGGGGAGAAGAAAGATGGAAAAGTTTATTAAGCACACGGGTGTTGGCGTTCCGCTGCGCCGCTCGAACGTGGATACCGATCAGATCATCCCCGCAGTGTTCCTGAAGCGCGTGTCGCGTACCGGCTTCGAAGATGCGCTGTTCTACGCGTGGCGCAAGGATCCGGATTTCGTGCTGAATCAGGACGAGTACAAGCGCGGGTCCGTGCTTGTTGCCGGGCCGGATTTTGGCACGGGTTCCTCGCGTGAGCACGCTGTGTGGGCGCTCAATGATTACGGTTTCAAGGCCGTGCTCGCGCCGCGCTTTGCGGACATTTTCCGCGGGAATGCGGGCAAGCAAGGGCTCGTGGCCGGCGTTGTTGCGCAGGAGGACATCGAGCAGCTGTGGAAGATTCTTGAGAATGAGCCGGGAACCGAGGTGACCGTAGATCTTGAGAATCGTCAGGTTGTTGCCGGGGGCTTCACCTGCTCGTTCAACATCGACGACTACACGCGCTGGATGCTCATGGAAGGCCTCGATGACATCGGCCTGACCCTTCGCGACGAAGAGCTCATCACCGAGTTCGAGCAGAACCGCCCGGGCTACAAGCCCAAGACCCTGCCCGCGAAGACGGCGGGCGAGGAGCGCGTCGAGTCGGCCCGCCCGATCGACGAAGAGGCTCCGCTCGGCTAAGCCCAATCGGCGGCGAGGCAACGCTTGGTCAGATTTGGTCAGATTTGGTCAGATTTGGTCAGCCTCGAGACGCCGTCGCCAGCCTCGATCGGCAAACCCCAATCGGCGGTATAGCACCGATCAGATAGGCCCAACTCGCACGAGGGGACGTGGCAACGCGTCACGTCCCCTCTTGTGCGCGCCCAGTCTGCTATCCGGCGTACCATTCGGGTTCATTTATCCTCGGCGGAGCACCAAACGGAGGAGGGCGTACCATTCGAGGGGGTCGCGAACCCATTAGGTACGCCGCCTAGCCCCGGTCAACCCATTAGGTACGCCGCCTTGCCCAGTCGACCCATTAGGTACGCCGCCTACCGAGCTGGCGTGCAAAGAACGCCCGAGTTCTACGCGAAAGCCGCGATGACGACGTCGATCGCCCGGCTTCCGTCTAATTCGGTGGGGACACGCGCCACCCGGCGTACTATTCGGGTTCATTTATCCTCGGCGGAGCACCAAACGGAGGAGGGCGTACCATTCGAGGGGGTCGCGAACCCATTAGGTACGCCGCCCGGCCCCAGCCAACCCATTTGGTACGCCGCCCGCCACCAGATCACGCCGCAGCCCGCGTAGGCGCGATGGAGTACCGCCCAAGCCAGGCTTCAAAGCGAGCGGAATCCACGACGTCGCTGAATTGAACGCGAAGCACCGTGAAACCGAGGGAGCGAAGCGTCGCATCGCGGTTGCGCTCATCAAAGAACGCTTGAACTTGGCCGTTCTCATGCAGCGCGTACTTGTACTTGCCATCGGCTTCGTAGATGGTGCGGGATGTGGCGTCGTAACCGTCGACCCGGTACACCTTGCCCTGCGCAATCACAATGACCTGCGGCTCCGGAACCGCGAACCCGGCCACATGGAAACGCCACCTCATTCGAGATTCGGCCGGCGACTCCACCCGCCCATCCGCAACAGCAAGAACGCTACGAATATTGTTGATGCCTGGTCGCGGCCCTTGCCGGGATGCAAGCTCCGTGATCCGCTCGACCGATGTGAGCTGATTGTGAAGCGCGAAGTCGGCCGCGATGAGCGCCGCCTCGCAGCCATTTTCGCAGGCAATATCAACAATTGTCTGTTCAATAGACGTCACCGTCACGTGACCGATCGTCACAACCTCGGGCGGCACGGCAGTTCTTCTCGTTCGCTGATGACGGGTTCGCCGAGTGCTTATATTCCCCAGCGAGACA
Organism: Trueperella sp.; assembly: GCF_043424875.1. Taxonomy (NCBI): domain Bacteria; kingdom Bacillati; phylum Actinomycetota; class Actinomycetes; order Actinomycetales; family Actinomycetaceae; genus Trueperella; species Trueperella sp. The sequence continues at coordinate 10,124 of NZ_JBHWPL010000012.1, forward strand.
CGCCGCACGACGTCCGGCGGGACTCCAATAATCGGTATGCCCCACACGATTGCCGCCGAAATATCCGCAATCGCCGTGTTTGAACGCCGGTGAGACAGATAGTCGATCACGTGCAGATGGTGGTCATTCTGCTTCATCCATTGTTCCCGTTGGCGACCAGCTTCATCCTCAGTCAACGCCGCGTACCCCCGCGCTACCTTCGTGTACCCCGTCTCGGAGCGAGCCCGCCAAAATGCCTTCGTGTTGAGATTCTTCTCGTCCTTGCGCCGCGTTGAACTCCGCGCCCGAATCTCCGCCAGCTTCCGTCCCCTGCGCGCCGCGTGAACTTCCAGCTGATCGGGCGAGAACTCCGGCGGGGCACTGGAAAGGAGCTTGACTGAGTTGTCCCCAGTTTCCAGTTGCTTGCGCTGGATTTTTTCGATTGTTCGCCTATCTGCCATGGATCTATTTCCGCATATTTTTCGGAAGCGGTGTGCGCGAGGAACGCCAATTGTGGATCACGACGACGGCCCGCCGCCTGTGGATAAAAGTTTGCATGGTTTTGGATGGACTTGGCCAAGACGGTGGCACGTGCCCCGCCGAATTAGACGGAAGCTGAGCGATCGACGTCGTCATTGCGGCTTTGCCGCCAAACGTGGGTTTTCTTTGGGCGCAAGCTCGGTAGGCGACGTACCAAATGGGTTAGCTGGGGCTGGGCGGCGTACTTAATGGGTTCGTGGCCCCCTCGAATGGTACGCCCTTCTCCGTTTGGTGCTCCGCCGAGCTGAAAGGAGCCCGAATGGTACGCCGGGTGGCGTGTGCCCTCGCCGAATTAGACGGAAGCTGAGCGATCGACGTCGTCATTGCGGCTTTGGCGCCGAACGTGGGTTTTCTTTGGGCGCAAGCTCGGTAGGCGGCGTACCTAATGGGTTAGCTGGAGCTGGGCGGCGTGCTGAGTGGGTTAGCTGGAGCTGGGCGGCGTACCTAATGGGTTAGCTGGGGCTGGGCGGCGTACTTAATGGGTTAGCGCAAGCTAGGCGGCGTACCAAATGGGTTCGTGGCCCCCTCGTTTGGTACGCCCTTCTCCGTTTGGTGCTCCGCCGAGGGGAAATGAACCCGAATGGTACGCCGCCTGAAGCGGGCGCGGTGGATGGGACGAC